>JAFNWZ010000329.1 GCA_017379255.1 Akkermansia sp.
GGCTAAAGCTTCCTTTGCCAGTATGGCGGCTTCCAGTACAGGTACTCCCGTGGCGTTCAGAATCGCCAGCGCGGCTTGATGGTCGGTTTGCTGTGTCAGTGTCATGGTTTATGGCTTTCGGAATCCGTAAGATTATATTTGGTTAATGTCTGGGGCAGAAATAATAACAACTTTCTGTGCAAAAATACACAGTCTTGCGGAATGATGCACCGGGTATCACAATTTTCTCGAAATAAAACAGTTTGTGTGCTTGACTTACGGATTCCGAAAGCGTATGATGAAGATAATTCACTTTTTCTTATTATGAAACTCCATCTCCCTAAGGTACTGTTGTCAGCTGTTCTGGCTGCAAGTTGCGCTTTTTCGGCGCAGGCCGTTGAAATCCCGGATACCTTCGAACAGGTTCCCCTTTGGACGGCCGATTATCTCAGCGACTATATCACCAACAATCAGGAAGACCAATACGCCTTTATTCTCTGGACGGATGTGGACTTTACCCCCACCAGTAATCCAGATTGGAATTCTTCTACTTCCCTGGTGAGCGGTGGCCAGCTCATTTTTACCTCGAGCGAGGGCTATGCCCCGGTAGCTCTCCGCTTCTCGGATGGCCCATCCAGTGCGTTCAAGGAACCCGCATCGCTGACCTTCGATACCCTCAGCAAGCTGACCTTCTCCAATCTGAAGGACTCTAACTACGGTGCTGCTATTTATTTAGGCTCCGGTTCGCTTTATATCCACAATGTGACGGACGGCATTGACGATGCCGAACAGGCGGATGTCCTTTTCTCGGGGAATAAGTTAACAGGCTCATCTTCCTACTATGGTGGAGCTATTCGAACCAATGGCTCTTCCTCTGTCATTGACATTTCCGGTAATGGCGGTGTTTCGTTCACCGGTAATTACATTACCTCTTCCTCCTCCTCCACCTCCTACGGTGGTGCCATCTACGCTACTGGCAGCCTGAGTATCAGCAATAATGCCGATGTTTCATTCGCCGGTAATCACACTTCCTCCTCCGCCTCCTCCAACTACTCCTCCTCCTACTCCTACGGTGGTGCCATCTCCGCTACTGGCAGCCTGAGTATCAGCAATAATGGTGATGTTTCGTTCACCGGTAATAACACTTCCTCCTCCTCCGACTCCTGCGGTGGAGCCATCTACAGCACTAGCAGCCTGAGTATCAGTAATAATGGCGATGTTTCGTTCACCGGTAATAACACTTACTCCCGGTCCTCCTACTCCTACGGTGGTGCCATCTGCAGCAATGGCAGCCTGAGTATCAGCAATAATGGAGATGTTTCGTTCACCGGTAATTACACCCACTCCTACACCTCCAACTCCTACTCCCGCGGCGGCGCTATCTACAGCACTGGCAGCCTGAGTATCAGTAATAATGATGATGTCTTGTTCACCGGTAATTACTCCTCCACCACCTTCTACGCCTACTCCTCCAACTCCTACGGTGGAGCCATCTACAGCACTGGCAGCCTGAGTATTGTGGGCAATGAGAGTGTTGTCTTCGAGAAGAATTGCGAGAATTATGGAAGTAGTTACCGTCTGCGGAGTCTGTATATGGGATCCGACTCCAGCGCTGATGCCCTGATTCTTTCTGCCAAGACAGGAGGGCATATCACCTTCTATGATTCTGTGTATAAAAGCACTTCTGGCACGGTAAGTTTCAATGCTGATTATACTGATGAAGACGGCATCACGCAGAAAGCCGGGGGCGATATCATCTTCAGCGGTCAATACACGGCTGAGCATCTTCAGGAAATCAAGGGTGGCACTGCCGGGACTGCATCAGAAATTGCTAATTCTCAGACCACTGAAATAAACAGCCTCATCACCTTGTACGGTGGGAGCCTGCAGGTGGTTGATGGAGCTATGCTGAATGGACGTGGCTTAACCGTGGCGGCCAATAGTGGTGCCAAGCTGCTGCTGCGGGATGGCAGCATGTATCACAGCAGCTATAACTTCACGTTCAACAGCGGTACCACGCTGGAACTGCAGGGATATAATACCATCACCGCCAGGAAGATCACCATGGGCAGCGGCTCGGAGCTGACAGTGGTTGTGGATGCCGGGCATCAGAACACAGCGGCGCTGACCCTGGGCGGTACGGACCTGTCTACCTCACAGCTCACGATTAATCTGGACCGCACCGACGGGCTGCGCAGCGGCATGTACAAAATCATCAGCCAGAGCAGCACCAGTGATTTCACCACCAAATCTGCCTGGACGGAGGCCAATGTGACCATCAATGGCAGCGGCTATGCCAACCGCGCAGAGTTCGGCGACCTGGTCTGGCAGAATGGCACGCTGTACTACAGCGTGGGCAGGAACATCTGGAGCAACGCCTCCGGCGACCGGGTGTGGAACACCAGCTCCGACAACTGGACGATGAATGGCCGCAGCTATACCTACCTGGATGGCATGGATGTGTCCTTCACCGATACCGGCGCGGGAGAGGTGGCGCTGGAGGGAGCGGTGGCCCCGGCCAGCATTGTGGTGACCAACAGTGACGGCTGCGACTACACCTTTACGGCAGCCGGCAGCAGCGGCAGGCTGACAGGGGCGACCACCATTACCAAATCGGGGGCCGGGGCGCTCACGATTGCCACGGCCAATGAACACACCGGCAACACGAGCCTGCAGGAAGGCACCATCAACGTGCACCACAGCACCGCCCTGGGTGCCACGGCAGAAGGCGAGTCCGCCCTCACCACGGCGGCAGGCACAACGCTGCGCGTGGGCAACAGCAGCCACCTGGTGCTGGCGGCCAGCAACAGCCTGGCGGGTGCCGTGGAGGTGGAATCCGGCGCTACCCTGGAAATGAAGGGTAACGGCTACGCCGCTTCTGCCAGCACGGTGAGCGGCACCCTGGCATTCACCGGCTCAGCGGCTGCCACCGGCAATGCCGGCGCCCTGAGCGGCAAGGGCTCCGTGAAGGTGACTGACAGCCAGGTGAGTTTTGAATCCACCACCTTTACCGGCAACATCGAGGTGCAGGGCAAGGGCGCAAGCCTGAACCTGAAGAGCGGCAAGTATACTGGCGCCGGGCAGATCCGCCTGAAGGGCGGCACGCTGAGCTTCGGTGCTACGTATAACCTGACCCTGAATAACGGAGGTGCGCTCGAAATGCTGGCCGCCATGGATACACCGGCGGAACTGGCGCTGAATAATCTGAACATCCAGAGTGGCGCGGCACTGAAGGCGCTGGCTGAGCCACAGGTCGAGTCTCCGCTGGGCATGGGAGAGGTGGAGTCCGCTGGCGAATCCATCATCAACGGCGCTGTGGGCGGCGTGCTGAACTGCAACCGCGTGACGCTGAATATGGGGGCTTCCCTGGTGATGGACAATGCGCATTTCGATATGGATGGGGGCGCGCTGACCCTGGCGGTTACAAAGGCGGCTACGGAGAAGATCAAGGTGGTGCTTTCCTTTGATTCGGAATACACCGAGGAGTCGCATTTCCTGCTGTTCTCCAACCTGGGCACGGTGAACTTCATTTATGACGGCATCACTGCCACGGCAGATGATAGCTACATCTACACCCTGAATGCAAACGATTATTTCACCGGTTACGGCCTCACGGAGGAGAGTACACTGGTGTATGACACCGAGCTGAATGTGTTGTACCTGACCCATATCGTACCCGAGCCGGCCACGGCCACGCTGAGCCTGCTGGCGCTGGCGGCAATGGCTGCCCGCCGCCGCCGCAAGGCCTGATTGCCGGTATAACAGGACGCAAAATACAACGCGCGCAGGTTCTGTGAGACCTGCGCGCGTTTGTGGGTAATAAGGAAAGCCGACCGTTAATTCTGGCGGCGGGAGGGAAGCAGGAGCAGGGTGAGCTGGAGCATCCACCCAAAAGGCGGCAGCAGGAACATGAGCGCGCAGATGAGCAGTTTCGGCCAGAGGGCAAAGCCGATGTCATTCAAGCGCCGCCAGACTGCCCCCAGGAAAAAGGAAACAAGCAGCAACTGGACGGATACGCCGAAGGCCACGCCTTCTGCTATTTCTACAGGTTGCCATTCCGTTCCGAAAATCAGGACATTGCCCAGGGCTGCCAGAAATGGCCAGACTTTGGGCAAGAGGTACACCCAGAGCCAGTACACGAGGAAATCGCGGCGGCTGAGGCGGCCCCGGAAGTTATAGAGCTTGGCAAGTGGTGCAATCATCAGACGATAAGCATGCAGTCGCCGTAGGAGAAGAAGCGGTAGCGCTGTTCCACCGCCTGGCGGTAGGCTTCCATGATGAGGTCTTTGCCCGCAAAGGCGCAGACCAGCATGATAAGCGTGCTCTGCGGCAGGTGGAAGTTGGTGAGCAGGGCACCCACCGTCTTGAACTCATAGCCGGGGTAGATGAAGATGTCCGTAAAGCCCTCGCAGGGCTTGATCTCGCCGTACTGCGACGCAACGCTCTCAAGCGTGCGGCAGGAGGTGGTGCCGATGGCGATGACC
>JAFNWZ010000330.1 GCA_017379255.1 Akkermansia sp.
TAATTCCGATGTAATTTTCTTTCAGAACACAACAGGTGAAAACTCTTCTGCATATAATATTAATGCTCAAGAAGCCACTGGTCGATGTATGTTTTATGGCCCAGGAATCTGGGACAAGCCACATAATTCAGGCGGTGCGGTTCATGCAAAGAACTGCATTATAAGTAGAAATAACAATGTCATATTCGAGAATAACACAGTCTCACATATGATAATGATTAGCACAATAGAAAATATTTGCGGAGACATACCTATAAACGCAAATGGTGGAGCCTTGGCTGTTTCAGGACGTCTTGACATAACAAACAATACAGGCACTGTTCTATTTAGGAACAACAAGGCTCAAGTTTATGCTCCAGCTGTATCATACGGCGATGGATACATTGTCCAATCGTGTGGCGGTGCTGTAGCAGCAGATGAGTTATATATCCAAGGGAACAGCGAAGTAATATTTGAAAAAAACTGTGAAATCGAAAATGGGACATTCAGGCTGCGAAGCCTGTACGTAAATAACAAGTTAACTCTTTCGGCTCCAAAAGGCGGCCATATTACCTTCTACGATTCTGTATACAGCAGTTCAACGGTTCTCAATGCAGATTACACCGATGCGAACGGCATTACTCAACACGCAACAGGTGATATCATCTTCACTGGGGCTGAGACGGAAAACCACCTCCGGAACATCATGGGAGAAGACGGAGAGCTCGATGAAATCGAAGCCTCACAAACCAGCTCACTGGGAGTCATCAGTCTATACGGCGGTTCTCTACAGGTGGTGGATGGAGCCAAGATAAATGGCCTCGGACTTACCGTTGCAGCAAACAGTATGGCACAAGTGTTGCTCCGCAATGCGGGCATGAACCACGACAGCTACAACATTACATTCAATAACAATACAACACTAGAGCTGCAGGGGCGAAACACCATTACGGCAAAAAACCTTACGTTAGGCAGCGGCGTTTCGTTGAGCGTAGCTCTTACGGAAGAAAACCTGGAGCACGCAGCTCTGACCCTGCGTGGTGATCTGAGCACCGATTCCCTGACCATCAACCTGAATTTAGAAGGAACAGCGCAGGGGATGTATCAGATTATCAACATGGTTGACGGAGCAGAAGCATACCTGTCACCCAATGCATGGACAGCAGAAAACATAACAGTCAACGGTAGAAACAATACCGCAGGCGCATCCTTCTACAATCTGGTCTGGCAAGAAGGTGCTTTGTATTACGTTACAGGTATAACGCAGCAGGCATGGAACAATGCAGAAGGAAACAGGATCTGGAGCACCACTGCACTTAACTGGACAGGCAATACAAGTTTCAACAACGGAGCAAACGTCATTTTTGCTGACACCGGGGCGGGTGAAGTAATCCTTTCAGGAGAACTTGCCCCCGGCAGCATCACCGTCAATAACGTAGCAAACAATGACTACATTTTTACAGCAGCAGAAAATGGAGGCAAACTGACAGGAGCAACCGGCATCACTAAAAAAGGATACGGAGAACTGACCATTACGACAGCAAACGAACACACTGGCAACACCGACTTGCAGGAAGGTTCCTTGAATGTACACCACAGTACTGCACTGGGCGCTACGGCAGAGGGGGGTGCCTCGCTTACCGCTGCAGCAGGCAGCACCCTGCGAATAGGTAATGACAGCCACCTCGTACTGGCAGGTAGCGGCAACAGTCTTGCTGGCGTTGTAGAAGTATCAGACGGCTCTACCTTGGAAATGAAGAGCGGCGGCTATGCCGCCACGAGCTCCACCGTACATGGCACACTGGCCTTTACCGGAACAGCCGCTGCAACAACAGCTGCGGGCTCATTGAGCGGAACCGGCACGGTGAAAATAACAGACAGCCAGGTAAAATTCGCCTCCCATAGTGATAGTTTTACTGGTAATCTGGAAATAACCGGCAAAAAAGCAAGCTTGAACTTTACCTCAGGCAGCTACAAAGGCGCGGGGCACATTAATGTGAACGGCGGCACCCTGACCTTCGGAGCATCGGCAGATTTAACAGTAAACGGCGGTGGTGCATTGAATATGGCTGCAATAGATGACGCACCAGCCGAATTAACAGCCCGTTATCTCAACGTCAAGAGCGGTGCAATCCTGTCTGCAAAACAAATATCGCCAGAGTCTCTCTCGCCGAGCATTAAAGAAATGGCCATGGAATCAGTTCCCGCTGCAGCCAACGAAAACGTGGGTGCCATCCTCAATTGCACGCGACTGACGCTGAATGCCGGTGCAACGCTGGAACTGGACAATGCCCATTTTGACATGAGTGGTGGCACCTTGATTCTGGCTGTGCCCAAGTCTTCCACCAGCAAAATAGAACTGGTGCTGGCACCGGATGTTGTATATGCCGAAAGCACCCGAATTCTGTTATTCTCCAACATGAGCAGCATCACTCTCATCTATGATGGAAAAACAATCAACTCGATTAACGGCTCTATATACAACTTAAATGCAACAGATTACTTCACAGGTGCCGGCATTACGGCTGCTACGAATCTGGTATATGACTGCGGGCAGAACGTACTCTACCTGCAAGGCGTGGAAATAGTGCCTGAACCTGCAACAACCACACTGAGTCTGCTGGCGCTCTCTGCTCTCGCGGCTCGTCGCCGGAGACGCTGAAAGCAATACCATGCGTATGGGCTACACAATCGGCAGATAAGCCGTTAGGAGTCGTACATATAACACTGCTTGCAAACAGGTTGAAGAGCGGGCATACTGCACGTATGCCCGCCCTTCACATGATTACCTTCCGCTGCAGAAACGAGCTTTTTGAACGGCTCGAACACTTTGCCCGGCTACGCCATCTGGACCGCACCTCCGTGCTCAAACTGGCGCTGCACTATTACCTGAACTGTCTTAGCTGTCGGATTTCCAATCAACGGAACTGAGACCCCGGAACAACCCACCGGCAGCACCCAGCCAGGCACCGCCGCTCCGCATGCGTGCCTGGCTGGACTGTGTCTTCAGGTCAAGCGCATCGTAATGCCCCTGGGTGCGGATGGTATCGGCCTCCTGCAAGGCGGCATTGGTGCGGTTGTTAATATCATCTTCCAGGCGCGTTGCCAAATCCAGCGTGCGCACAGTATCTGTACCAGAGGCCGTGATATTCGAGGCTGCGGCATCCGTCCGCGCGGCAGCCAGCTGCATGCGGGCGTTGCGCTGCTCACGGCGCTGGTTCTCCATGGCAGTACGGGTAACGGCGCCGGCCTGGTTCGCGGCGATGCGGCGGCGTTCGGCGGCGGCGGCATCCATAGCCCGGGCCTGCTTGCGCTCGGCAGAGGCCTCCACGGCTTTTCCCGCCACAGTAGCGGCGGTTGACATCAATGTAAATACGGCTGGAAATCCCATACAGGGCGTTGTACCACCACCGGCGCAGAATGCCCAGCAAATTTCCACATCCGGTGCTCCTTTCCACGCGGAATCAATCACCCACCCGCTGGCGCTCATGCACCTTCACCGGCACGGGCAGCGGCTTGGCCAGCCCATCCACCACAGACTGGCATTCGTGCGGGCTCAACCCGGTAATCACAAACGTGCACCCCAGAGTGGCATGCACCACCGGTGCACTCACCAGCGCCCCATTCAGCATAATCGCCAGGCGGTCAGAGCCATGCTCCATATCGCGGGTCAGGCGGCTGAGCACATCGCCCCCGCGCAAGGTAAGTTCCACATCCACACACCCCGCGCGCGCCACATCCACCGCAGCGCGCTCCACCTCCATCTCCGTCACCAGCAAATCCGCCGCTGCGGCAAACTCCGGCCGCTGCACCACCAGGTATTCATAGCGGCTCGACCCATCCTCCGCCGAAATCACAGGATACTCCACCAGCATGTACCCCTCAGTGCTGAATCGCGGCGGCAACTCCGGCATCTGCGGCCTTTCTCCACCAGGCGCATTACCTTCCTCATACTGCACCATGGCCGTCTCATACGCAATCAGCAGCTCCTGCACCCGGGCATCGTTCACCAGGCTCTCACTGCGCGGATGCACCGGCAGCAACTGCAACCGCGTGCGCTCGTTGAACACCGCCTCCAGCTCATCCAGCGTATCTGTGTATTCCTCCATCGTGCGCATGAGCCCGCCCTCTACCCGCAGCACAAAATCACGCCCCTCGCGCCGCACCTGCACCCCGCGCAGCCCCACCAGTTCACAGCGGTGAACCATGGCGGCCAGCATGCGTTCCTCCTCTCGCGCCGTCAACTCATGCTCGCAAAGCGGCTCCACCCGCATTTCCCGGGCAGGCAAATCCGCACCCGCCGGGGCGGCAGTCAGACCCTCAAACCCGGCAAGCGGTGCCAGCGCGTTCAGAATTCCCAGAAGCAGAGTGAGCAACGACATAGCCGCATTTTATCATCCACCTGCCTGATTGCAAGATTTTTCCCCACCTGCGCGCCAAAATGACGCCATGCAGACTTGACGCCGTGCCAAAAACTGGCAGAATGGTGCGGTTCACCTATACGTATCATGTTCCAGTTCCTGCAGAGCATCATTCACACCCCGGCGTTCTACTTCATCGTAGGCATTCTGCTCATCGTCCTGTTTTTCTGGTATCTGGCCGCAGAAGAGGATAAAGTAAAACGCAATGCCGGCACATTCTTCATCATTGGTCTGTGCTCCTTCTCGCTGCTTTCGCTGTTCCTCAACGGCATGCACTATGGTATCGATATCCGCGGCGGCGTAGAGCTCACCCTGGAGGTGCAGCCCAAGCTCAATGACCAGGGCGAAATGACCCCGCCCAGCCCGGATGACATGCAGCAGGCCTGCGATATCCTCAATGAACGCCTGAACGCCACCGGTACGAGCGAAGTACAGATCCTGCACTCCGGCAACAAGATTCTCATCCAGATTCCCCAGCAGGACAGCGACCCGGACAAGAACGCCGAGAAGCTGGATGCCATGGTCAAGATGCTCACCAAGATGGCCAAGCTGGAACTTCTGGCCGTATACCCGGAATCCGAGCGCGTAATTGCCGATGCCGAGACCTACGAGCTGATTACCGCCTACGAGCAGCGCCTTGCCGCCTATGAAGCAGAGGTAGCCGCCGGCAACACCAAGGCCCGCAAGCCCGCCCTGCCCCGCATCCCCGGCAAGTTCGGCCTCAATGACTACATGATTCTGCCCTACCCCCACATCAACGAGGAAACCGGCCTGCCCGAGGTGGACAAGCACGGTCGCGCCATCGTGGAATACATGGTGCTGCAGAAGCCCTACGCCGCCATGCAGAAGGACATGTACATCACCGGCAAGGAAGTTTCCCGCGCCCAGCCGGACTATGTGCGCAAGGGTTATGTGGACGTAGTGCTCAACCGCACCGGTGCCGACCGCATGGGCCGCCTCACCGGCAGCATGCAGATTGGCCGCGACCGCCTGGCCGTGGTGCTCAACAACCAGATCAAGTGCGCCCCGGTGGTGCAGGCCGTACTGCATAAAGACTTCAACATCAGCGGTCTGAACGGCAAGGGCGAACCCGAGGACATCTCCAAGGCTCTGGCCAACCCGCTTTCCAGCGACCTGAAGGTAGAAGGCCGCAAGGACGTATCTGCCCAGCTGGGCCAGAGCGCCCTGGAACAGAGCGGCATCGCCGGTGCAGTGGGTCTGCTCGGCATCTTTGCCTTCTGCTACTGGTACTACCGCAGCGCCGGCATGGTCGCCATGGTGGGCCTCACCTTCAATGCCATCGCCCTGCTGGGCCTTATGAGCCTCTTCGGCTTCGTGCTCACGCTGCCGGGTATTGCCGGTATCGTGCTGACCATGGGTGTGGCCGTGGACGCCAACGTGCTGATTTATGAACGCATGCGAGAGGAACGCCGCTCCGGCCGTCCCTTCCTGGTATGCCTCCGTCAGGCATACGAAAAAGCCTTCTCCGCCATCTGGGACTCCAACATCACCTCTCTTATCACCGCCGTGATTCTGTTCTGGATTGCAAGCGGCTCCATCAAGGGCTTCGCCGTAACCACCAGCGTGGGTATCATCACCTCACTCATTGGCGCTGTGGTCGTAACGCGCGTCCTCTTCTTCTGGGCCGAGCACCTGGGCCTGCTCAAGGAATTCGCCTTTGCCCGTGCACCGTTTGAAGGCAAGGTATTCGATTTCATGAAATACCGCAAGCACGCCATGATCGGCTCCTCACTGCTGCTCATCGCCGGGCTTGCCTACTCTGTATTCGTACGCGGTGAAAGCGCCCTGGGCGTGGACTTCATGGGCGGTGCTTCCTCCACCTATGTAGTCCCCTCGGATTCCAAGCTCGATTACAAGCAGCTGGAGAACTATGTGGAAAGCATGAAACTTTCCAAGAAAGCCACCACCCAGCAGTTCACCTCTGCCACCGATACCAGCGTCAAAATCCGCTGCGCCAACAAGGAAGAAGCACAGCGCATTGATAATGAACTGCGTGCCAATGTGCCCGGCGTCAAGGAACTGCAGGCGCCCTCCATCGAGGAAGTGAGCGCCGCTCTCGGCTCAGCCTTCTTCAAGACAGCCCTTATCGCTCTGGCGGCAGGTATGCTCGGCATCACCATCTACCTGGCCATCCGCTTCGAATGGTCCTTCGCCATGGGGGCCTTCTTCTCCACCCTGCACGACGTGCTCGCCATTATCATCCTGGTGGTGGTCATGGGCACAGAGCTGAGCATCATCCACATCGGTGCCTTCCTCACGGTGGCCGGCTACTCCATCAACGACACTATCGTGATTTACGACCGTATCCGCGAGCGTCTCCGACTGGCAGAACCCGGTGAAAAGCTCGTCGATATCATGAACGAAGCCATCAACAGCACACTTTCCCGTACGCTGCTGACCTCCGGCTCCACGATTGCAGCCCTCATTGCCCTGCTGGCACTGGGTGGGCCCTCCATGTGGGACTTCTCCATCACCATGCTCCTGGGTATCTTCATCGGCACCTACTCCTCCATCTACATTGCCTCCCCGGTTGTGCTGTACTTCGATAAGCGCGGCGACCTCCGCAAGGAGCTGCAGGAAGCTGAGGACGCAGCAGGTGTTTAACCCCGCATGAACCGCACGCTGTACCACGCCCTGCTTCTGCTCTGCGCCGCTGTATTTGCGGCAGCCGTCTGGGGCTCTGTGGATTGCGGCGCGCGCCTCGATTCACCCTCACTGCCCCCTGATGTGGAATCCCACCTCAGGGGGCTCATCTATTTCCATTTCGCCCTGGCCCAGCTGGCTGCCCTGACCGCCATCTCTCTGGTGTACTGCCACCACCACAAACAGAAACGCTACTACCTCATCATCAGTTACAATGAAAATGGCATGCAGCTGAATCCCCCCGGCATCCGCATGCCTGCGCGCAGGGTTTACCGCTGCCATCTGAACAATTTAGACACCTCCCACCTCCCTCCGGCAGATGCCCCCGTACTGGTGTATCCCATGTTCATGCAGAGCGGCACCAGCAGCGGCCGGAAACTGATGGAAAAGCTCCAGCAGGCCTACGGCACCGACGCGCCAAAACCGCAGCTTTTCTTCCAGCCCGTGCTGGGTGCTTCCCCCTGGCTGGCAGAAGCCGCCGCGCGCACCCTGTGCCCGATGCTGGATGCCGACACCGCCGTGCTGGTGGTGGCGCACGATTCCACCCTGCCGGAGCCACCGCCGGAACCAGCCCTTTTCTGCCGCAGGTTGCGGGAACTGCTGCCCGGCGCAGAAATCACCCAGGGCTACATCAGCCAGGCGCCGCAGGCCTCCAGCGTACTCAGCACGCTGAAAGCCCGCAAGGTGCTCCTGCTGCCCTTCCTGCTCACAGAGGGGCTGCATACCCGCCGCGACCTGCCCACCGCCGCACAGGCCGCCGCCTGCGGCAAAGAACTCACCCGCCTGCCGGCACTCGCCACCCTGCTCCACGAGTAAACGTATGAAACTTGCCCTCAAAGTAACCCCTGGTGCTAAAAAGAACGAAATCCTCGGCTGGGAAGACGACTATCCGCAGGTAGGCCGCGTGCTCAAGGTCAAGATAGCCGCCCCTCCCGTGGAAGGAAAGGCCAATAAGGAAATTGTGCTCTTCCTAGCCAAAGCGCTGGGCATTCCCAAGACCTGTGTAGAAGTGGTGCACGGCACCAGTGGGCGCATCAAACTGGTGGAGATACCCGACGACACTGACCTTGCCTCACTCAAGATATAACGCTGCCAGTTGCCAGACTTCCTGTTTACTGCGCCCAGGCGCGCGCGTGCGTATGCGCGCAAAGTTCCGTTTCCGTTCATCCGGCAGTAATCCTTAACTCTTTCAGAGCTGTTTTCTACTTTTTGTGTCATTTTGCGTCTTAATTTTGTTCACAAAACCCAAAAATATCCAATTCGAGGCGTTTTCTACCCGATTTTTTTATCAAATTCAGGCAGATTCTAGAGTATAGTCTACTTTTTAATCTTGACCCCACTCTAGTTTTCAGGTAGACTGAGTGCGGAGCCGGGTCAGGAGGTTTCATTCTGAACCAAACGGCGACAGGTTCCCAACCAAACCAATACACACAACCACACACTATATGAAAAAGAGCCTTATCACACTGATGGCCGCCGCCATGATGAGCCCCGCTTTCGCAGGCGACGCCACCACAGACTCCTTCCAGGTTTCTCAGCCCTCTCAGGATTTCAAGCGTCTCAGCGGCGCTGTACACGTAGGTGCCGCCACGGCATACACCATCCACGGTTATGTTCCCACCACTGAAGCCGTCCAGGGCGAAGGCTGCGGCATGGGTGCCATCCAGCTCGGCTACGACTTCGGCAAGGAAGGCGCCTGGAGCTACATGGGAGCTATTTCCTACCGCGCCCCTATGTCCGGCCACACGCTGTATGGCAACCCGCAGAACATCAGCCGCTCCTACTTTGCGGGCAAACTGGCTGGCACACCGCTTGAACCCTACGCAGGCGCATGGCTTGCTGGCGACACGACCACAGCAGGCGGTGCTGCAGTCGAGGCTCAGTACCAGGCCAAAAACAAGCAAATGGGATACAAGAACATAGAGAACGAGTTCATCCTGCGCAACGGTCTGAAGTACACCCGCAACCTGTGGAACGTATCCTTCGGTCACGACCTCATCCAGGGCGGCATCGCCGGTGTGGTGGCCAAGCACTTCGACGGCGAGGACCACTCCCGCATGCAGCAGGGTTGGGTAAACGCTGAAATCACCCCGGTCGCCTGGTTCTCTGCCGATGTAAACGTAGCCCGCACCTTCGACACCGTGGCCGGCTGGTGGATTGAAGCCCACGCCCGCTTCAAGGCTCCCGTCATCGGCAGCCCGGAAGACATCAAGGTGGCCGGTATCCTCGAGTTCGGCGGCAGCTTCACGGACAAGTTCTACAAGTACCACCACAACGCCTGCGACAACGGCGTGCAGGCCTACTGGGTGAAGCTTTCCACCCCCTGGTTCGTGAACGAAGCCAAGAACTTCATCCTGACCCCCTCCGTCAGCTTCAACTGGCTGGGCAACGGTGGCCGCCAGGCTAACAAGCAGTCCCACGCCAAGGCATTCGGTGACCGCTATGTGCCCTTCCGCGACTTCGCCATCGTGGGCGACATCACCGCCACCTACAAATTCTAATCAATCCCGGCGTTTTTAGCTGGAAATAACGCAGACAATATGCTAGCATAAAGTCTGTGGGCAAAAGCCGCCCGCTGCAACAAGCCAGACGGGCGGCTTTTTCAGCCAACTCCATCTACTGCGAAACACAAACGCTTTTTCCCAACAAACAATATGGTCAGCCTGCTGAGTCTCAAAGGAAACCCGGTGCACGTCACCGGCGAAGAAAACATTGTAAGCCCCGGCTTCTACATGCCGAACCGCATGAGCGTGGCCGTGGGCAAAGCGCTGCACAAACTGCTGGACGGCAAGGTGTGCTACCTGGTGGATCCCACCTTCCCGCCGCACCCGGAAATCATGGAGTACCTCACCAAGAAGAAAGTACACATCGAATACTTTGATTTCCGCCACACCACCTCCCGCGCCGTGCGTGAGCAGATTCTCGACCAGATGCACCAGGGCAACAGCGTAGTGTTTCTGCCGGGGCTGGTGAGCAAGCCGCGCGGCTGCCATGCAGATGTTCCCTCTCCCTTCCTCTCCACCGTGGGCAGCCTGCACATCTCCCCCGTGCCGGTATTTGTGGGATACTACGACGACACCGTGCGCGACATGTTCCGCAGCGAACCCAAGGCCGGCTACAGCGAGGAGCTGAGCATTCTGCCGCAGCTGCACCCCGGCCCCAAGACCGGTGAGCGCCTGCTCTCTGCCTGGCTGCTGCGCAGCTCGGAAATCTACTCTGCCCAGCCGCTTCTGCGCGGCTCCCTCACCACCGCGCTGGTGAAATCCATGAAAGCCAGCCCCAAGGCCGAAATCATTGACGGCATGACGCACAGCACACTGCCCTTCTTCAAGGTACTGGGTGTATCCATGACCGTGGCCAAGCTGCTCAAGGAACGCGGCGACAAGCGCATCGGCGTCATCCTGCCCCCGGGCCCCGGCGGCACCATCGGCACGCTGAGCTGCATGCTGGCAGGTGTCACCCCGGTGCTCATCAACTACGCTTCCTCCAAGGCAGCCTTTGAAAGCACCGTGCGCCAGGCCGGGCTCAAGACCTTCATCACCGCCCGCAAGTTCATGCAGAAGCTGGAGAGTTTCCCCTGGCCGCCGGAGGACCAGCTCATCCTGGTGGAAGACCTGCTGAAAGGCCTGGACAAGAAGGCCCTCATCACCAACGTGCTCATGGCCAAGGCCGCCCCGGCCGGTGTCATCTGCAAGATGTTTGACACCGATGCCCGCCGCAACAACGATGAAGCCGTAATGCTCTTCACCTCCGGTTCCAGCGGTGAGCCCAAGGGTGTGGTGCTCAGCCACCGCATGATTCTGGCCAACGTGGCCCAGTGTGCCAACCGTCTCACACTCAGCAATGAAAAATTCCTGGCCAGTCTGCCGATTTTCCACAGCTTCGGCCTCACCGTCACCATGATGCTGCCGCTGCTCACCGGATACAGCTACTGCGCCTACCCGAACCCGACAGATGCCCGCAACCTCTGCGAGCTCTGCAAGCGCTACGGCCTCACCGTGGTGTGCGCCACACCCACCTTTGCCCGCGCCATGCTGCGCCGCGCCGATGCCGATACCTTCAAGACCGCCAAGTACTTCATCGTGGGTGCCGAGAAGCTGCCGCCGGATCTGGAGGCCGAATTCAAGGAACGCTGCGGCGTGCAGCTGCTGGAGGGTTATGGCCTTACCGAGGCTGCCCCGGTGTGCTCCGTAAACGTGCCGAATGCGGAAATGCTGCCGGAATCTGCCTTCTACGTGCCCGGCCAGATTTCCCGCACCATCGGCCAGCCGCTGCCCGGCATCGCCGTCCGGATTACCGATGTGGACGACGACTCCAGGGAACTCCCCCTCACCGAGCAGGGTATGATCTGGTTCAAGGGTGCCAACATCTTCACCGGTTATGTGGGCAAGGCAGATCTGAACCCCACCATCTTCAAGGATGGCTGGTTCAAGACCGGCGACATCGGCCGCATGGACCTCAACGGCTTCATCACCCTGGGTGGCCGCCTTTCCCGCTTCTCCAAGATTGGCGGTGAAATGGTGCCGCACGAAGGCGTGGAGCAGGCCCTCACCGAGATTCTGAACATCGACCCCACTGCCGAAGGCGGTGTGCAGATTGCCATTGCCGGCGTGAGCGACCCGCAGAAGGGCGAAGCACTGGTGCTGCTCTCTGCACTGGATGAACACCAGCGCACCTCGGAGGAAAAGCAGATTCTCCAGAGCATCCGCAACGCCATGAACGAGCGCCAGATTCCCACCCTCTGGGCGCCCAAATACATCGTCCCCGTGGAAGCCATCCCGATTCTGCCCACCGGCAAGCTGGACCTGCGTTCCTGCAAGCTGCTGGCAGATGAAGCCCTGGCTTCTATTCTGTAAACCAGATAACAAAAGCCCCCGGACCTCCAGGTCCGGGGGCTTTTTTTGTCACCTTCCCCCGGCGGCGGCTATGGACCAGAAGCTGGTCTGTGCGCCGCTGTGAGCCCGTCTGGCACGCCGGGTACGCATTTTCATGGATTCCCCCTGCCATGCTGCACTGAAAGCCTCTCCTGCGCCTTTCTGGCGTCCGTATCAGCCACGTTATGCAACAAAAACCCCGCCGCGGCAGACCTGCCGCGGCGGGGAAACCTTTTCAGGGGATTTTATGCGGGCTGCATCATCAGAAGTTGATGCGGTAGCCCACGGTGCCGTTCACGTTGGTGTAACCGCTGTACACCTCGATGGAAGCATCGGCAAAGATGCTCTCACCGGCCTCGCCCAGCGGGATGGTGATACCGGCACCGGCCTCCACGCCGACAGAGCCCATTTCAGCGCTCTTCACCTCGGCGGTGGAGCCGAGCAGTTCCACCTCGCTGGAACCCTGGTGGTCGCCAGCCTCCATCTTGACCATGGCGCGGCATTCAAAGATGCTGGTGCGGTTGTACAGGTTTTCACCCACCACAGACTGCACGCGGGCACCCAGTGCCACGGTGATGGAATCCATGGTCTGCTCACCCACATCGAGGCCGGCATCGCTGCCCTTTTTGGTGTAGGCATCCACCGTGGTGTGGCGCCAGGCCACATTCAGGATGGGCTGCAGGCAGGAGGTTGCATCCTCATTGAGAGCAAACACGCGGCCCACCTCGTACATCACGCCGAAGTTCATGGCGCTGGTGTCACCCTTGGTCTTGTAGCTGGAATCACCCAGGTCCACCGTGCGGTTAAGCGTCATATCGCTCGTACCCACCGTGGCCACGAAGGTGTGGGTCCAGGCGCTGGCGCAGTAGCGGGCAAAGGCGCTCACATAGTAGCTGTTCATATCGCCCGAGGCAGAATCTGCGCCCGTGGTGCTCAGGTCGCCATACATGGCCGTGAGGGCCATACCAGCCGTGAGGGTGGGGGAAAGATCCACATCGAAGCCGACGGTACCGCCCCAGCTGTTGAGCTTGTAACCACCCTCGGTGCCGTTGTCAGACAGCTCGCGGTGGTCGCCCTCAGCGTTGATCCAGGCGTTGTAGTACGGCATGTCAGCATTCACCACGCCCTGGTCCACACCCATGGTGGTGGTGCGGTTGCGGATGGTGCGCAGCTGGCGGTCAATATCACCCAGAGAGGCCACCCCCAGCACAGCCGTGCTGGCACCGGCCACCGCAGCCATAGTTTCATCGGCCTTGGCGTTATCGCCGCTCACCACGAGCTTCTCGATGTAGGAGAGAGCCTTCTTCACATCACCCTTCCGGGCATTAATGCTGGTCATGTGCTGCGTGTAGGCGTTATCCAGAAGGGAGGCACCGGCCTTACCGTTTTCGGTTTCAGCCACGCTCTTGTGGAAATCGGCAGATTCAACATCCACCACATTACCGGTCAGCACCAGCATACCATTTTCCACCAGCACCCTGGCATTGTGGATGTACTTCTCCAGCAGCTTATCACCGTTGGTGATGTTCACCGCCGTGTTGCCCGTAGCCTGTTCTGCCAGCACCACCTTGGTTTCACCACCATCCATGAGCGCATTGGCCAGGGCATCGGACACCTCACCAATAGTCAGGTTGATGCGGGCATCATCGGCCACCACAACCTGGCCACCCGTGAACACCGTGCCATTTTCTGCAGTCGTGCTGAGGTTGGCCGTCAGGTTCAGCGTACCATCCAGCGTCACGCCATTGGTCGTGTTCACCTTCTTGTTGCTCATATCATCCTTGGCCACATCCAGCGTCACGGTGCTGCTGCTATCCACAGCCAGGCTGCGGAGGTCAATCTGGTCGTCATCCGGCACCAGTGCAATGCTGCTGCCCTTGACCACCACATCGGTATTGGCGGCATCCGTCTTGAGCACATGCTTACCAGCACCGTCCAGTTCAAGCTGGCCATAGTAGCCGCTGAGGTCACCAGCATACGTACTGGTGCCACCGGCAACCTGAGTCACCTTGATGGCAGCCTCGGCAGCCGGGGTCGCAGCAGATGTGCTGGCGAGCGTACCGCCGATGGAAGCACCGGCAAAGTGCAGCGAGCCACCCGTGGTGGTCGTATCGATATTCAGCGTTGCGCCCTCCTTGATTTCCAGGGCGGCACCGCCCAGCTCAGCACCCTGGGAGATAGTGGCGCTGCCACCATCAGCCACGCTTACCGTGGAACCCTCATTACCCGCGATAATCACACCGGCTTCCACCGTTGCGCCATCAGCCAGAATCGTGGTCTGGTCCTGGCCCAGCACAATGTGGGGGGCAACACCCGCAGCATAGGTGGCCACACCTGCCAGGTCGGCGCGGTCAGGCAGCATATCGGCAGCCTCAGCGCGCTGGATGCTTCCGCCCAGCGTCGTCTTGCCATTCAGGATGAGCTGCCCGGCGTTATCAGCCACCGTCACACCACCCAGAATCCCGTTATTCACGCCATGCAGCTGCAGCTTGCCTGCGGTAATCAGCAGCTCGCCATCAGTGATGCTGAGCTTGCCGCTCACCGTGTACACAGCATCCGTATCCAGCGCCGGAGCATCCGTGCTATTGGCATCGGTGTGCAGGATCTGCACATCCGTGCCAGAAACCGTCAGCTTGCCGCCATAGGTCACACCAGCCGTGTTGGTGATGGTCACCAGGTCATCACCATCGCCGGTAATGGTCAGCTCCTTATTACCCGTCAGGTTGGTCAGGGCCATGCCCAGGCCGGCCTGTGCCTCGGCAGGTGCAGCACCTGTCAGGTCAATGGTGGTCTCCTTGTCAATCATGATGGCGGAGTACCCGTCTGCAGAGTGGTAAATACCCTTGCCTTCCTCCGTATACCAGGCCGAACCTGTCTGCTGCTGCTTATCCGTGGCACGGTACCAATCCGTCTCCACTTCCGGGTTCAGCTTCGTGATGGTCAGCAGGCCATCCTCTCCGAACTCGGCCTTCAGGTCAAAGATACCCAGTGCCGTGTCAAACACCACGCTGTCGCTGGCGTTCAGGCCGTCCAGGTTACCACCCAGCTTGTATGCCACCGGGGCGGTGGAATCCAGCAGACCGGAAAGCACCTGGCTGATGTCGATATGCAGCTGGGCATCCGTACCCAGAGTTACTACACCAGTGGTGCCCAGCACGCTGTCGCCCGTGGTCATGGCGTCAATCAGCGTGATAGTGTTGTCCGTGCCGGCCAGCGTCAGGCTGTCCACATTGGTCAGCTTCGTATACAGGCCGTTAGCAGCATCCACATTCAGGCGGCCGATGCTCACCGTAGCGTCACTGGAGATACCACCCATGGCGTAGCTGCGGATAGTGTCTTCATCATCCAGCTCAACCAGGCCGGTCCAGGATCCAGCATTTTCCAGAGCACCCTCTATCAGGTGAATATCAGCCATGGCAGTACCATCAGCATTAGTCAACGCACGGGGGGCGGTTCCATTGACGCCGGATTTACCATTGAGATTCAGCACTGCATTTTCACCGCAAAGCTCCACATAGCCATTAC
The DNA here is from genome assembly GCA_017379255.1 of Akkermansia sp. Classification (GTDB taxonomy): domain Bacteria; phylum Verrucomicrobiota; class Verrucomicrobiia; order Verrucomicrobiales; family Akkermansiaceae; genus Akkermansia. Next base: position 15,464 of record JAFNWZ010000330.1, read on the forward strand.
CGATGCGGGCCTGGGAGTTTGTACCAAATTGGTCAATACAGACACGGCCGCTCTCAATGGTAAGAGAACGCACAGATGTATGACCATTCCCCATCCAGTTGTTTGCCAACTGGAGATTCTGAACATCGTCCTCCAGTTCAGCATTTACCAGCACATCACCCAGAACTGTGGCACCTTCGTTAATCCAGTTCTGGCCAGCAATCACCTTCACTGTCACATCAGCCGTGCTGGTGCCGTGAATTGAGGCATGATTGCCAGCCAGGCTGACGATGCGGGTTTCACCCTCCACATCAGAGCAGAGCGTAGCACCACCCTTAATGTCGAGACCTACAATGCGGAGATCATCGGTCTTGATTACACCGGCCTCCTGAGGTTCGTAATTGGACAATGCCAGCGTGCCAGCTACGTTCAGCTTCAAATTCGTTGCCGTGGCAGATTGGACAAAGGTATTGTTGCTCAGTGTCCACTTACCTTCCAGCGAAAGCACTCCACCAGTCTGGGTAATCTTCTCATATGTAGTCGTTCCATTCACGGTAGAAGCCCCCATGGAGATGCCACCATTGCGGGTAGAAACCAAGGTAGACGTACCGGAAGTGGTGATATCCGCATTCAGGATTTCAGCACTTGTGCTCAGCTTGGAATCGGTCACATTAATCACGCCTTCACCCGAAACAGCTCCGGTCGCGAGGGTCATGCCACCTGCTATCTCAATCACCGTACCAGCAGCGCAGACCTTCACGGAATCAGCCGTCAGCGTCTGGGCAGATTTACCATTGAGCACCAGCTTGGCACTGGTTCCACCCTGGGAGGCATTGACCCCTTCGTTACCCACCTGCAGATTTCCGGCAGTGGTGGCATTCTGCCCGTCCTTGATGGTCAGGCTCACCGTGCCGTTCTCGGCCTTCCAGGTGTTGATGAGCAGGTCGCCTGTGATATTGCCACTCAGGGTAGCGCTCAGCGTATGGCCTGTCTTGGCATTCAGAGACTTGGCTTCATTTCCGGTAATAGTAAGCTGTGCGATGGAGGCATCCTCTGTAGCATAGATATTGCCCGAGAGCAACGCCACCTCACTGTTAGCCAGGGTATTTTCAGCATCTGCAATAGCCAGCTGCAATTCCGCACCGCCCTTGATAGATACCTTCGTATCACTCAGACCGGCTTCATCAGCCACCTTGACGATGGTGCTGCTGCCTGTGATGGTTGTCTCGCCCGTCCAGCCGTTGGCGGCATTGAAGGTGACATTACCGCCGGAAATCGAAGCGGCACCATCCGTGTCAATGCTGTTGTTGAACACAACCGTGCCACCGGAGATGGATACATCACCCAGGCCGAGGGCACTGGTGATAGCACCACCCTCGAAGGTGTAGTCACCACCGGTCACCTCCAGGGAGCCGATGAGCACGCCGTCTGCCGCCACGGTCACAACCTGAGCCTCATCAAGGGCGCCGAAGGTCACATTGTCATCGGAGTAGAACACATTGTCACCATCCCAGTTATCGGTTGTCTTGACATCCCAGTTCTTCTTGCCGTCTGTGACTGTCTCGCCCGTCCAGGCAAGCGTGGCAGCCTTGCCGACTACATGCAGCACAAGGTTGCCGTCCACCACAGCAAAGCTGTGCTGGGCGCGGCCGTCCTCATCAGAGAAGTTGTGCGTCAGGTTGGCCAGATCGCCCACCACTTCCCTGATACCGGAAACCAGCACATAGTCATACGTCTCAGCATCCTTAGAATCAATGTAGCCACGGGAAGCTTCCGGTGTGAAGGTCAGTGCCGTCTCAGCCGTGATGATAAGCTTGTTATCCCCGGTATTCGCGCCGAAGGCGTACTGCGTATTCACAGCTCCATCCTTATCTGCGCCCAGGTAGAACTTCATTTCACCACCGGCCAGGGTCAGGTTACCGGCCAGCTGGCTGGTGACAAGTGCATCCTGCGTGGTTGTGCCCTGCGGCAGCGCAGGCTGCGTGAGCACCATACCGGCACCCAGTGTCAGATCCTTGATGGTACCGCCGTTGGCGATGATGGTATCGTTGAGCGTGGCGTTCGTATCAGCCGCATAACCGGCCATATCCAGTGTACCACCCGTGGTGGCCGTGAAGACATGCGCACCCGTCTGTCCCTTACCGCTGATAGCCAGAGTTCCGGCAGCAGCTTCGTATGAGGTGTCAGCCGCGAGCTTACCGCTCAGCGTCTGCTTGCCGGTGCCGCTCATCTTCACGTTCAGCTTGGAACCTACCAGGCCGGTGAAGTCATACATACCTGCACCTGTGATTTCAATGGTACGGGCCTTGTTGTCAGCATAGGCTTCAACGTTAGCGGCAGCCGACTGATTCGCGGCAAACAGATTGGCGCTGCCTCCGGAAATCAGGGCTGTACGGGCAGCAATCTCTTCTGCCGTGTTGGCAGCAACATTGCCAGTTCTAGCTTCGGGTGAGTTGTCGCCATACAGGGAATAAGAGTAATCATTCACCGTAGTGAGCGGAGTAGCGGTAATGCCGGCCACCTTCACCACATTGTTTTCCTCACCGCCGACCACGAACCCAGCGCTGATGCCGTTACCGCAGGCCACCTGACCAAAGTTGATGACTGCCCCGGCAAATACGTCTGTATCATCCGTGGCCAGCACGAAACGGCGATCCGAGCCGCTATTGGACTGGCGAACCTGCACAGTACCCGTAAATGCACCATCATTCACCACAATGGCGCTGGTACGATTGGAGGAGTCGCCATACGTACGTACATGCAATTCACCAGAGCCATTCAGCGTGGCAATATCAATTACGGAGTTAAACCAGGCATCCGTCTGAATGGTCACATACTTCGAATCATCCGTATTGTTGGCCTCCACAGTGCCCAGCTTCAGAATCTGGTTGTCTCCATCCGGACGATAGGCAAGAACGCTGCCGTCTTTCAGATCAATGGTAGTGATACCGGGTGTCTTATTGTTACCCTTGAATACCACCTTATGATCTACCGCCATCGTACCAACATTCGTGACAGTACCAGAAATGGTAGTCACCCCGGTAGAGGCAATATTCCACGTTGTTACATCGCGGACAGAACCGGAAATCGTGGAATCTGCCGTATTCGTCAGGGTAAATGCACCCAGATTGGTGATGTCACCAGCCAACGTCAAAGAAGCTGTGCTCTCAAAGGTAAGGTTGCGGCCCTGGCCGTTCAGGAGGCCATTATTATTACTCTTTTCAAACAGCAGCCACTTTGTTGTCTTGATGAGCGTATCATTATCCAGAACAATATTGGCAGACAGCCAGTTTTTGTTTTCCGTACCAACGTAGAGTGCACCCAGAGTACCGCCATTGCCATCAGACACACCCACACCAGCCAGACGCAAGGTGGTTGTCACCGAGGAAGATTTGGAGAAATCCTCCCCGATGCTGAGGGTGGCACCGGACTCAACCGTGATATTGGAAATATTGTTAATGATGTCACGGTAGTCGTTACGGCCCTGAGCGCCCTTCTGGTACAGCAGCACGCCCGAGGCAATCTGCAGGTTATTCAGGCGGTTGCCCTCGCCGGCGGCAACAATGCCACCCAGCATGACGTTCTCGTAAGTGTAGTCAGCATCGCCCGTGTTACCATCCTTCAGCAGAACGGTACCTGCGCCGTAGACATTGCACCCGGTGGCCCAGGAACCATTCCATGACGTATCGGTAATTTCCAGCACGGAGGAAGCGGCAGAAAGGTTCACCTTGCCGGCACTGAGGCTGGCATTGGAGCCCGGCGCGCGCATCTGCACCGTCGTATCAGCAGAGACGGTGGTCAGGCCGGTGTAGGTCTTTCCAGCGCTGTTCCACACCACCGGATTGATGGTGTTGTCCGCATTGCGCAGAGAGGTAATCGTCACGCCGCCCTTGGCCAGGCCGTCCGAATCCAGGCCATCGGAAATGGCATTGGTCACGCCGCAGTTCAGCACCAGGGTGGAGCCGTTATCCAGCTTGATAGCACCGCTGCGGGCATCGGTGGCCCCGCCCCAGTTCAGGGTGGTGCCCTTGCTCACGGTGGTGGTACCGGTATAGGTATCATCCGTGGTGAGGGTGTAGGAGATATTCTGCTCGGCACCGCCGGCGGTGAAGGCCACATGGCCAGCACCAGTAAGGGCCATATTCTCACCCAGAGCCTTCGCAGAAGCGAGTTCGAGCGTTGTGTTGGTACCAATCTCCACCTCGCCCTGGTAGGCAGAATTATCACCGGAAAGCGTGGTCTTCTTCGCCTCACCAGCAGCGCTGGCGGCAATGGTCACCTCTTCTGTGTAGGCGTTCCCCTTGTTATTGTCCAGGGAGAAGCCGTACTGGGCATCGGCTTCCAGCGCAAGGTCCACGCCGTCCAGATACACTCCCGCAGAACCAAGCACGCCGGAGGCAACGGCAATATCCTGCCCGGCTGTGCCGTGCAGCTGGATGGTGGTGCCTGCCACAGCGCCGATAATGCCCTCCGAGAGCTCCACTGCATTAGCCCCCATATCCAGCGTCACGGTGGCGTCCTGCGCCACGGAAAGGCCGCCGTTGCGGGTGTAATCATCCGTGTTGCCGGCCTGCCAGCGGAGGGTGCTGCCATCCAGCAGCTCAATATCCACATATTCCTGCTGGCTCATAGCGCCGGATTCCAGCGCCAGCACACCGCCCTCCACGCTGATGGTGGTATCCTGAGCCATGTCCAGCGTACTGGTCCCGAAAATCACCGTACCGGAGGCAATGTGAATACCTTCCTCCACAGCGGTAATACCGCCGTCAGAGCCATCGCCGATGTAGAACTGGTACACCTGCCCGGCCCCGGAGGCAATATCAATCCGGGTGGCGGTCACATCGCCGACAATCTGCACCTTCTCGGGCGTTGCCAGTTCAGTACCGGTCAACTCGCCAAACAGTACAGAATAGCTTTCGCCAGCCTCATATACCTCCGAATCATTGAACAGCTGCCCCACCTGCCAGGTGCCGTGGTTGCCCAGGTCATCCTGCTGCGCCCAGGCCATGCCGCTTACCTGGGTAGTGATGATGTTCACGCTGCCATCTGCCCCGAACAGCACAGACCCATCCTCCTTCATACCGAGTGCGGCCAGGAAATCAGCAGACAGGTTTTCCATGGTCAGCGCACTCAGGTCTGCCTGAGTGAACAGCTGGTAGACGCGGTTGGATGATTTCCCGGTGTAGTCCATCTCGCTGAGGTCGAAGACGATATCATCAGCCAGGGTCAGCTGGTTGGCGTTGTTCACCAGGGTGGTAGCCAGGGCGATGGTGCCGCCCATCCACACATCGCCCTCCAGCGTGAGTGTGCCGCCCTGCTTCACCGTCAGGTCGCTGATACCTACCTTGCTGATGGCATCGGTGCTGATGACGGAGGTGACCTCTGCGCCCTTCACGCCGGTATAACCCTGCCAGCCGGTCAAATCAAAGCCCAGGCTGTTCATGTCAACTGCGGTAAAGGTATTCCCCACATGCAGGGTACCGGTACCAGTGATGGCAACAACCGCATTCTGATGATTTTTCACTATCTGTGAAGCCGAAATATCCTGCCCGGACTCCAGGTTCAGATGGAGAGAGATATGCCCCTGTTCGCCCCCAAGGGAAATCTGGCCGGAGAAATCCTCCACCCCATCAATCCAGAGCTGGGACTTTTTCTGTTCCCATGTATTCGTCTGCACCGCATTCAGGTTCGCAGAACCAGTAAGCACTCCGATGTTAAGATTACTCTTCCACTGGGTGGAAATATTCAAATCGGCCTGCAGATCCAGCTTCCCGATGCGCGTAGCATCTGATTTATTATTAAGGGTACTTTCCGCTATATCAAAAATGGAAAGAGTCGACCCGGCAAGCACTTTCACCGGGGCAATTTCTGCCCGAGCATATCTCACATTCACTTCACCACCATTAAGGTCCAGCGATTCCAGAGCACTAAGGCTCACGGCGTCTACTCTAGCATTATCATTGCCGGGCCCACCAAGCTGGAGCACAGCACCTGCGCCTACTTCCAGCGTGCCACCAAACACAGTACTGGAGTCATTTCCCAGCACAACTGTGCCAGAGGTGAGCTTAATGGTGCCTTTGCCAATGGAGTTACTGATGATATTTGCCGCGGCAGTGCTATCCAGAGAACCACCCAGGGCAACGTTCAGCACACCA
>JAFNWZ010000331.1 GCA_017379255.1 Akkermansia sp.
AACAACCTGTTAAAAAGGTTTCTGGTAAGAGGCTCAGGCCTTGGCGGCGTGCACCTTCTTGATGATGGAGGCCACAGTCTCGGAGGGCTGGGCGCCGTTGGCGATCCACTTGTCCACGCTCTCAAGGTTCAGCGTGTAGTTCTCACCCTCGGCCATGGGGTTGTAAGTACCCACCTGCTCGATGAAGTCGCCATCGCGGCGAGCGCGGCTGTCAACAACAACGATTTTGTAGAAAGGACGGTCCTTGGACCCCTGACGGTTAAGACGGATTGCTACCATATCTGAAAAAATGTATTATTTCGGTTGTTTCTCGCCTGCGTGGTGCCGTGATACAAAGCACACTGACCGCATGGCGGTGCGGAAATGTACCACAGAGCAGGCAGCGTGTCAAGCACAAAGGCAGATTTTTTGCACACAAAAGTTTACACACAGCCAGAAAGCAGGCTTTACTAGGCGGCTGGACATGGTAAAATGGCTTACATGAAATTCCTGCTATTCCCCTTTCTGGCCCTTGCTCTGGCATCCTGTGCCACCCAAAATCCGCCACGGAACACCAAATACCGTTACCAGGTAAATATACAGGAACTCGGAAACCGCATCTGGAAAAACGAATGCGCCGGCAGCACCCGGGGACTCGTTTCCTGGAATGCAGGCGAAGCCTTCCCCTCGCTGGGTATCGGGCATTTCATCTGGTACCCCGCCGGGGTGCAGGAGGCGTTCGACGAAAGCTTCCCCACTTTTGTCCGCTACGCCCGCGCCAAGGGTGTGCAGGTACCGGCATATTTCGACGGTCCCGCCCCCTGGTCAACCAAGGCCGCATTTGAAGCCGACCGCAGCGGTCTGGCACACGCCATGCGCCGCTGGCTTGCTGCGAATATTGATATTCAGGCCCGATTCATCATGGCACGCTCCCGCCTGGCACTCCAGCGCATGATGGAGCACAGCCGCACTCCGGAAGCAGTGCAGCACCGCTACGCCGCCCTCTCCAACACAACCCAGGGCATGTACTGCCTCGTGGATTATGTGAATTTCAAGGGAGAAGGCATCAAACCCACCGAGCGGTACAAAGGCGAAGGCTGGGGACTTCTCCAGGTGCTGGAGGAGATGCAAGGCTACCCGGCCGGACGCGCCGCCACGGCTGAATTTTCACGCGCGGCGGCAGCTGTCCTCGCGCGCCGCGTAGCCAACTCGCCCGCCAGCCGCGGTGAAAAACGCTGGCTTGCAGGCTGGCTGAACCGCTGCAAGACCTACCGCTGAAGCCACTTCATTTCTTCAGGCTGAGCCAGTTAGCCACTGCCACCACAAAAAGCAGCGCACAGATACCGGTGTAGAGCACCCGCCGGGCCAGAAGCTCATCCTGCGGGGCCAGGTGCCAGTACGCCCCGCCCAGTGCGGCAAAACCAATTGCCAGCACAATAATACTCCATTTATTCGCCTGCCACATATACAAAAAAAACACCCGCCGCCGCACAAGGCAGCGGCGGGCGCAGCACAAAAACATTAGTAATTGACAGCCTCAATGCGGAAGTAGGCCTGAGCATGGTCGCACACCGGGCAGATGGCCGGAGCCTTCTTGCCAATCTGGATATGGCCGCAGTTACCGCACTGCCAGATCTGGTCATTATCGCGGGAGAACACCAGGCCACCCTCAATGTTAGCCAGCAGCTTGCGGTAGCGCTCCTCGTGGTGCTTCTCCACAGCGGCCACACCGTCAAACAGCACAGCCAGCTCCTCAAAGCCCTCTTCACGGGCTTCCTTGGCGAAGGTGTAGTACATGTCCGTCCATTCGTAATTCTCGCCTTCTGCAGCATCCTTCAGGTTCTCCATGGTGCTGGGGATACCGCCATTGTGCAGAGCCTTGAACCAGAGCTTGGCATGCTCCTTCTCGTTGCGGGCAGTCTCTTCAAAAAGTTCAGAAATCTGCACATAGCCATCCTTCTTAGCCTTGGAGGCATAGTACTGATACTTGGTATATGCCTGAGCCTCGCCAGCAAAGGCAATAGCCAGATTCTTAGCCGTCTTCGTTCCTTCCAGATTCATAATCGTCTGATATTAAGTTAAATTAAAGTATCGCATCCCGGTGTTTCCGGAGCAGCGTTCACACATTAGCACAATTCCAGCCACTCGTAAACACAATTCTGCGCTTACAGACGCGCAAAAACTCCTTTTCGCACGCGCACCGCGCGCGAGCACGAAAAAAGCTTGCATTTAACCGCGGGGTCTGCTACGCTTGTCGCGTATGAAAAGAACCCTTTCTGTACTTGGTCTCGGAGCCGGCATGCTTGCAGCTCTGTCCTCCTGTAATTCTTTCCGCAATGCAGACACCCTTGATTACGAGGAAGCCACGCCCATGAGCGAAGCCATCATCGGCGATGAAGAACTCCCCCCCTGGGTACTGGAAGGCGACACCTCCTACCAAGTACCGGCAGGTGACCGCACCCCAGAAATGGACCGCAACCAGTTTGCCACCCCCGAACCCGGTGAATCCATGGCCGTTTCCAACGGCATCGCGGCTCAGAACCAGCCGGCCATTGCACACGATGACACCGTGCTTGATTCTCACGTAGCGGACGATTTCGACCCTTACAGCATGCCCTCTACCCCGGTGTCCACCACCCCGGCCCAGCCGAAGCCAGCCACCCCCATTGCTGCTAACACACCGGCGAAGAAGCCCACCTCCTCCTCTACCAAGCCTAAGACCAGGAAGAAGGTGAAGAAGGTGAGCGAGCCCACCCTCGTGGTGTACAAGGTGCGCCCCGGCGACAACCTGTACGAAATCGCCAAGCGCAGCCACACCACCATCGCCCAGATCCGCAAGGACTCCGGCATCAAGGGTGACATCATCCACCCCGGCCAGACCATCAAGGTACGCTTCACCCCGGAGGGCTACAAGGCAAGCAAGAAGAAGGCCACCCCGACCAGCACCACTTACACCATCAAGAAGGGCGATATGCTCTCCAAGGTGGCCAGCCGTCACGGTGTAAGCCTGGCAGCCCTGCTCAAGGCTAACAACATGACCATGGCCCAGGCTAACAAAGTGCGCCCCGGAACCAGGATCACCATTCCCGGCAAAACCCCGGCAGCCTCGAAAAAAACCAGGCGCAAGCGCTGAGTAAAACGAGTCATCCGTCTCTCTCCACATGACTCCGAACCGCCCACATCTCCCGCTTTTCGCCTGTTCTGCCGCCGCGCTGGTACTCAGTTCCTGCGTAGTGAAGGACGGCTGCCTGGATTTCACCTGGTGGCAGGATGCCGCCGCTCCGGTCATTGAAGATGACGTTGTCATCGAATCCGGCGGCGGCTACTACCACAGCGCCCCGGCACCGGAGCGGATACCGGCAGCCGCCATCGCCCAACCGGAGCCCGCGCCCCAACAGGCAGAAACAAGCTCCCCCATTGCCCAGCAGCAGCCCGCGCAGTCCCCACCCCCGGCCTCCAGGCCCGCAGCGGCAGACTCTGCGCTTTCCCAGCAGCAACCCGCAGCCACCCCGGCACGCTACACTGTGCGCAAGGGAGACACCCTCAGCCGCATAGCCCGCCGCCACGGCACCACCGTGCGCGCCCTGGTGGCTGCCAATGGCATGGCCGATGCCAATGCCACCCTGCGCATCAACCAGGTTCTCATCATTCCGCAACCCGGCACCACGCAGCCCCCGCGCAAGACAACACCGGCTGCAGCAAAACCCGCTCCGGCACCAAGGCCCGCTGCCCCCGCACCCGCCACTCCCGGCATACACACCATCAAACCCGGTGATACCATTTACCGCATTTCCCGCCAATACGGCGTGAACCCTGCAGACCTCATGAAAGCAAACGGCCTCACCCCGGAAACAGCAAACACCATCCGGGCAGGCGCAACCCTCCGCATCCCCGCGGCCCACTAAAAATGAAACGCAACCTCATTCTCACAACCTCCATACTGCTTCTGGCCTCCTGCGCAGAGCAGAAACTTTACGAGCCCACCGTGCAACCCGTTGTGCAGCCAGTTGTTCCGGTGCAGCTTCCCAACCCGCTCAACCTGCCCGGCAAAGACCAGCCCACCTATGTGAACCCCTACCCGGCAGGCACACACGAACACTTTGCCGCCCAGAAGGAATACCCCCTTACCCTCGACCACTGGGCAGATGACGCCCTGCTGCACCAGGTAACCCGCGCCAATTCCAAACTGGTAGTCTGCATCCCGCAGCAGCGCGCACGCCTGTATGTAAACGGCCGGGTGGCGCTCGACTGGGCCGTCTCCACCGGCACCAACGGCCACGAAACCCCCACGGGCGTCTTCCGCGTCATTGAGAAAAACGAAGACCACAAATCCAGCCGCTACGGCAAATTCATCAACGCAGAAGGCAAAGTGACCAACAGCAACGCCGACCTCACCCACGGCCTGCCCGAAGGACACACCTTCGAAGGTGCCGGCATGCCCTACTGGCACCGCTTCACCCCGGACGGCGTAGGTCTGCACACCGGCAAGGTAGTGGCCGGCAAGCGCCTCTCCCATGGCTGCATCCGCACCCAGAACCACGTTGCGCAGAAATTCTTCCAGCACTCGGTCATGCAGCTTCCGGTCTACATCACTCGCGCCGTGGAAGACTACAACCGCGGTGGCTTCGTGAAACCCATCGACGTGAAATACCGCCCGAAACCCGGCAACGACTACACCGATATGGCCCCGGTGGAAATCAAGATTGTGCCGGCAGATTCCCCCGAAGCCCACTTCCAGGCCTGATTCCCCCGCGCCCTGCCTGCCAACAGGCAGGGCGGCTTTTCACTCACTCCACTGCACCATGCCCACCTACCGCACCCTCCGCTGCGCCAATGCCCAGCTCTATATAGCCGCCAGCGTCATGGTGCTGGCCGCAGCCATCTACGTTCTCTGCTGCAAAGATGCCCTCTGGCAGCAGATGGCTGCCATCCTTGCCCTCATCATCACCCCCGTCTGGGCGGCGCACTATGCCCTGCTGCGCTACACCATAACAGAAGAAAGCATCACCCGCCGCAGCCTGCTCGGCAGCACCACCATGCGCTGGGCAGACCTCACCAGCACCGAAATTCAGGAAACCCACCAGCAGGCTACAGAAAGCTGCACCATCATCCTGCAAACCGGCAGCACCCGCATGAGCATCAGCTCAGACCTCCTCCCGCTGGATGACGTGCAGGAACTCGCAAAAGAACTCCGCGCAAGCGGTCTATCTCATTGATAATCGAACCTGTTTTGCATTTTTTCTGAAAAAAGGCTTTCCAAACGGCAACTTTTTGGTATAATGCGCCGCGTCTGACCACGGCACCAGCCGAACGGGCCGGAGCCGGGCAACCCAGACAAGCCCACACATTTATGTCTGATTACACAACACGAGTGCTGGAACAGGTGCGCGCCAAGAACGCACATGAACCCGAGTTCCTCCAGGCTGTACAGGAGGTTATTTCCACCATTGAACCTGTACTTTCCGCCAACAAGAAGTACGAAGACAACTGCATCCTCGAGCGCATCGTCGAGCCCGAACGTACCATCATCTTCCGCGTGCCGTGGCAGGACGACGCCGGCAAAATCCATGTGAACCGCGGCTACCGCGTTCAGTTCAACAGCGCCATCGGCCCGTACAAAGGCGGCCTGCGCTTCCACCCCTCTGTCAACCTGGGCATCCTCAAATTCCTCGGTTTCGAGCAGATTTTCAAGAACTCCCTCACCACCCTGCCCATGGGCGGCGGCAAGGGCGGCGCAGACTTTGACCCCAAGGGCAAGAGCGACGCCGAAGTCATGCGCTTCTGCCAGAGCTTCATGACCGAGCTCTACCGCCATATCGGCGCTGATACAGACGTCCCCGCCGGCGACATCGGCGTGGGCGCCCGCGAAATCGGCTACTTCTACGGCCAGTACAAGCGCCTCCGCAACGAATTCACCGGCGTGCTCACCGGCAAAGCCCTCAACTGGGGCGGATCCCTCATCCGCCCGGAAGCCACCGGCTACGGCACCGTCTACTTCGCCCAGAATATGCTCGCCACCCGCAACGATGACCTGCAGGGCAAGGTATGCGTCGTCTCCGGTTCCGGCAACGTGGCCCAGTACCTCGTCGAAAAGCTCAACCAGCTGGGCGCCAAGGTCGTCACCATGTCCGACTCCAACGGCTACATTTACGACCCCGAAGGCATCAACGCCGAGAAACTGGCCTGGATTATGGATCTCAAGAACGTGCGCCGCGGCCGCATCAAGGAATACGCCGACGCTTTCAAGAGCGCCCAGTACTTCGAAGGCCAGCGCCCCTGGAGCGTTCCCTGTGACTGCGCTTTCCCCTGCGCCACACAGAACGAAATCAACGGAGCGGAAGCCGCCACCCTCATCAAAAACGGCTGCATGCTCGTGGCAGAAGGCGCCAACATGCCCACCGACCTGGAAGGCATCAACAACTACCTGGCCGCCAAGATTCTCTACGGCCCGGCCAAGGCCGCCAATGCCGGCGGTGTTGCCACCTCCGGCCTCGAAATGAGCCAGAACAGCATGCGCCTGAGCTGGAGCCGCGAGGAAGTAGACGCCAAGCTCTTCGGCATCATGAAAAACATTCATGAAAACGCCTACAACCACGCCCGCGAGTACTCCAAGGACTGCACTGATACCTTCACCAACTACGTAGCCGGTGCCAACATCGCCGGTTTCGTGAAGGTGGCAGACTCCATGATTGCCCAGGGCCTTGTGTAAAAGCACCATGTAAATCCCCCTATTGCCGCCGCAGACACCCCGCCCAGGGGTCTGCGGCGGTATTTTTCCTGCTAAACCACCTGTTTTCAGCTTGCTAATGCCGGGTTCTGTGCTAAAATACAATATAACTAAACAACACATGAACCGTTTTCTCTCCATACTCCTGCCCCTGTTAGCCCTGCTGGCCTTCAACGGCTGCCAGCAGCAGCTCAACAGCAATGCGCGCACCCCCAGGTATGTGTACCACAAAGGCTTTACCCCCAAGAAAATGCGCAACGGCAAGGTCACCATCCCCTACAAAGCACCCGCGCGCATCCGCAAAGCCATTGCCGCAGGCAACAAAATTGTAGGCAAACCCTACCGCATGGGTGGCGGCCACCGCAAGCACATTGACTCCGCCTATGATTGCTCCGGCTCCGTCGCCTTTGTCCTGCGCGAGTGCGGCATGCTCAAAAAAGACACCTACCCCTCCTCCCGCGACTTCCTGAAATGGGGGCACCCCGGCTTCGGCAAGTGGCTCACCGTCTATGCCAAGCGCGGCCATGTGTTCCTCATGATTGCCGGCATGCGCTTTGACACCACCGGCACCAGCCGCGGAGTCGGCCCCCGCTGGTATACCGAATCCCGGCCCTGCGGCGGCTTCTACGTGCGCCACATCCCGGGGTTATAACTGTTTTCCAACCACCCGCCCTGTATAACAACCATATTATCCTTAAAGATGAACGAACTAAACGAACTCAACCACGGCACCCAGCGTATTGACTCCATCATGCAATACTGGGGGCTGGATAATCACGACCTTGTCAGCGTCTCCACCGAGCAGCTCACCCACAAGCAGGTGCAGAAAGCCCGCCAGGGACGCGAACTCA
>JAFNWZ010000332.1 GCA_017379255.1 Akkermansia sp.
AGTTCTTCCCTCATTACCTCCGGTCCCACTTCTGTCGGCGCTGCTGCGGTGCAGATGGCACAGGGGATTTTCAAGGAGCTTACTGGAGCCAATGTCCTTGTCATCGGCGCTGGCGAGGTAGCCCGCACAACGGCTCAAAGTTTGCGCTCGCGCGGTGCTCAAAGTATTTTTGTGGCAAATCGTTCCTATGAGCGTGCGGTTGAGCTTGCCTCCCAGGTAGGAGGCCGTGTCATCCGTTTTACGGAGTGGGTTCCGTATCTGGAAAATATAGACATAGCGATTGTGTCCACTGCGTCTCCCGCATACGTGGTGTCTCCTGCTGTGCTGGAGCAGGTCCAGCAGACCCGCAAACGGCCGCTTTTCCTTATCGATTTGTCTGTTCCCCGAAATGTCAACCCTGCCTGTTCTCTGGTAGATGATGTTTATGTGTATGATATGGACGCTCTGGAGGAGATGACTGCAGAAACCCGCCGTTGCAGGAGTTCGGAAATTGCCCGTTGCGAGCAGCTGATTTCCGAATGGGTGAATGAGGAGTCCCCTGCGTTGTTCGAGGGGCGCAGTCCCCTGGTGAAAAAAAACTGATTTTTTACAGATATGTTTGAACAAAAGATTTTCATCCGTATCTAAACTTTACCTCATCTTTCTGAACCGTTATTTTGTAATATGGATACGCAGCATCATCCCCAGACTTCTGTTTCTGAAAAACAATTAGTTGCAATACTGGCAACTTTGCGCGTGGAGCAGACTCCTGAGGCTGATTTTGAGTCCCGTTTCCTGGCGGAATTCCATGAGCGGGTGGCAAGGGAAGCGGTGTGTTGCCCGGCAAGGCGGCATCTGCTGGCTCATTTGTGGCAGTTTTTTGAAAATGTGGGCAGGGGGCGGTTTGCTTTTGGCGCCTCTGCGCTTGGTTTCGCGGTATTTGTTGTTTGTTTTTCACTGGTTCCCTCGTCCTGGACAGGGGCGGAAACTCAGGCTGCTGTGACACACGAAAAACAATCAGCCCCGCTGCAGATTCCTGCGCTCTCCCGCGATTTGGTTGATTGCACTACCGTTCGCGTGACATCTGCTCCATCTGTATTTGAGGTAGGCGGTGTCACTGTGACCCGGGGAGAACATGCAACGGTGATAGAGGTGCCTCATGTCTATGTCCCCGCCGCGCGTGAGTCTGATGCCCACAAGCCCGGAACGCGCGTGCTGTTGCCCTCTAGCTCGGTGCGGTATGCGTTCTGAGGCCACCTGCAAATACGAAAGCCTCTTTTTTGTGTTTTCGTGGTGTTGGGGGCATGATTCTTACTTGCCTTGTTAATGTTCTTTTGTTATAGTCGAACTGTGATGGAAATAGAGTGCTGCAAGTGTGGTCGTAAGTTTAGTCCGACGCGGGAAGGAATTGCTGTTTGTCCTGAGTGTTTGAAACAGGAATTTGCTGCATCGGCTCCTCGTCTGAAAGATTCGGAGCGTGCGGCGTTGGCGGCAGAGTATGCGCCGTCAATCAAACGCCAGACGGCGCGCGCTGCGGCAATGGGGCAGGTATATGCCTCGGGGCATGCGTTCAATGTAGCAGGTACGCTGCGCCTTGCCCTCGGGATTGGTATATTCGCTGTGTGTGCCTTCATTTTCTTAATCAGCGATAAGGATTCCGGGGTGACATTCCTGACTGATGATGATATTGAAACCCAGCGGGTTTTTTCCATGGTTTTCTGTAGTGTGGCAGCAGTGGTTATTGCTACGGCGCCTGTTTATTATAAGAAGCTCACCAAGGTGCTTGCCGTGTGCGTATTGCTGCTGGGCTGGTTTATGCCTAATATGCTTGAGGCTGCGTTGGATAGCGAGATGGAGAAAAAACGCGCCTTGATGGCAGAGAATGCGCCTGCTGGTGAGCAGATTATTCAATCTGAGGGCGGCGGCGCCGTACTTACCAATGCTGACTTGCAGGTGTTTTATTCCCAGAAAACTGCGTCCCACCGCATTTCTCACTATGCTATCTACATGGATAAGCAGGATAGCCGCTCCCGTGATATTTTGAGAGATGCGCTTGGCCGTTTGCTGCAGGCTGAATATACCAGAGCATATTCCCGTGCAAATGGAGCCCTGTTTGTCTGCAGTAATGTGCCGGGCGAGCGGCGTAATATTTCAAGCCTCCTCAATCGTTTTGGCACTATTACTTATGCTGTGCCCGACAAGGGGGTATATGAGGTTGATTTTGATATGGAAAAAGCCAATCTGGTGAGCCAGTATTCTCCGGAAGTGCTTTCATCGCCTATGCATGCTTCGTATGTGACGGCGAACCTGAGTGAGTTGCGTTGTTTTGACCCGATACGCGTGCGCATGGCTGCCCGTTCCCTGGCTAATTCCAATGTCCAGGTGCTGCGTGGAGAAATCCGGCGTGCGCTGCTGGATGTGCTGAATGATCCGTGGGCATCTGAGCCTGATACCTATGCAGCACTGATTGATGCCATTGTGGTGTACAGCAATGCGTCTGATAAAGAGTCAACGCAGCAATGTTACAAGTATTTCCAGGCTCGCCACGCGTTGAAGCGGGATGTTAATAAGAATGTTATTCGTTTCCTCATATTGCAGACTCCTGATACAATGGTTTCCCCCGTTGTGGAACTCTGGTCTGAAAACAGCGTGGAATTGGGAGAAATGTTGAATCTGCTCGGCTTCAGAGCCCAGGCAATTCTTCTTTCGAAATTGAAGGCCACTGATAATATCAGGCTTATTGGCGCAATTCTTAAATATATTGAGAAACACGGTACAAAGGATGCATTGCCAGCGGTTGAGCCGTTCCTGGATTATTCGGACTCAATTATCCGGCATGCTGCCCGCTCTGCTGTAGAGGCCATACAGGCTCGTTAATCTTGCATTTGTAACGCAGAAAGAAATAAAACATATGTCCGCAAGACTCATTCAATTGCTGGCAGGCTCTTTCCTGTTCTTTTGTATAGGGGTTACGGTGTTCCCTGTCTTATTCCCTACAAAGGTCGAAAAGAAAGTAACAACTGTCGCTCGCACGGAAACTGTCATCAAACGGGATCACCAGGTAGATGATTGGGAAACAGAAGAGGCGGATGAGGATGATGCGGCATGGCAGGAAGAACCGGAGGATACTACCCCGGATCGTCGCATCGCCAGCCAGGATGATGAGACGTTTGACGAAGAGGATGTGCCCATTGATCCCAAGCAGAACGTGGTGCCTGAAGCCCGCGTCCATGCTCAGTTTACATCTGCTCTGGGCGAAATGCGCCGCTTTGCACCCGCTCTGGAGAAGCAGGAAGCCGAAAATTACAAGAATGATGAGTTCAAGGCTGCGGATTGGGCTGACCCGGAAAAAATCTATTTTTCTCTGACTGACCGCATATTGAACAAACTGGGCAAGCTGGATGAAACCACCATCATGAGAAAACTGCAGGAACCGGCTTTCCGCCTGGATCTTGCGCGCATTACGCTTATCCGCAAGGCTGGTTCTCAGGCATTGCGCGGGGTCTGCACCCGCCCCAAAGGAAAGGAGATGCTGGCCTCTTTGACCAGTGATCTGAATTGGATGACCAATTTGCTGCATTCTGGTCCTACCAAGAAAATGGATCAGGCTCTCTGTTATCTGGAAACATTGTACGGGCTTGTCGGAGAGCAGGAAATGAGCAATCCGGTAACGCGACGAATTGCAACGACTACAGCATTGGAGTTTGCGAGAGAGGGGTGGAATGAAAATGACATGACGGCCCGTTTCAAATACTACAATGATAGTTGGAAAGAGGGCAAGCTCAATGTCGCCCTTGACAACCTGCAGTATTGGGAAACCCGTGTTGTGACGGGGTGTAAGCAGCCTGGTGATGGCGCAGGCAGCTGGGGCGGCCCCCGGAATCTGGCATGGCATCGTGACAATGTGCGTCTGCCCATGGAGCAGTATCTGGGAGCGGAATGCCAGCTGGAATACCGCTTGCGCAATGTAGCCGGTGACTCGGTATTCTCTTCGGAGTACCTTGCTCCCATTTGGAAATATGTGAACTTTACCACAGGTTGGGCGTATCGTGAAATTGGCGGCGTTTGCGGTGCTCTTTCTCATTATGCCACCTATAGTGCCCTGGCTGCTGGTCTGCCTGCGGCAACCATGGGCGAACCGGGGCACTGCGCCTATGCCATGCGCATTGGTAACGAATGGCACCGGGGTAATTCCATTTACTGGCAGCATTCGCTGCATAAGACTTTCTGGGGTGAGCACGAGTGGGGGTATCTTATATTGACCCAGAAATTGTATGAAGAACGCTTCAAGACCCTGTCTGCCGATATCATGGTAGCCATGGCGGATTTTCTGACGGCTCGCCGCAAGATGAAAGCTGCCTTCACCTGCTATGAGATTGCCGTCAAGACCCAGCCGAATAACTGGCCTGCGTTGAAGCGTTATGCTGCCTACCTCAAGTTCAAGGCACCGGAAGATAAAGAAAAGTGGATGACTCTTCATGATGCTGTGATGGATGGCATGGGCAAGAATCACTACCACGCTGCCGCCACGATGCTTGCCCGCTATGTGTACCCGAATCTGGCTCCGCTGATTAAGGACCGCGCCAAGCTGAATAAGATGTACTCGGGTCTGTTCAATCATTTCAAGGACTGGGGGGCAAACCGTTGGGATATCGCGCCGATTCTGAATGCGCAGATCAGCACCTGTACCACAGATGATGATAAGCGCGCCTATCTCAAGGAGTCATTGCGCGTCCTGATGCGTCGCCCTGATTATTCTGGTGCGGTGCTGACCTGGGGCCTTGGTTACATCTCTCAGCTTCCTGAGGGCGATGGTAAGATTCAGGAAGATTTTACCAATATGCTGGTGCAGGCGATGGGCCGTACCGGTGCATCGAAAAAAGATATTGACGAAACATGGGCAACCCTTGGCGAAGCTATTCATGCTGCGGCCAAGAACAAGGAGCGCCGCACATTCCAGGCTATTGGTAAATTGGCACATCGGAAGTGCAAGAAAAAGTTCAACAAGAAGGGGCCGCGTGTCAAGGGCTTCTCGGGCCGTGTGGTTTCGGCAACTGCCTGGATTGATACCGCAACCACCATCGGCGATATGTCCCAGTGTTGTTTGCATTGGGGCGTGCTGCAGCGTTTTGGCGGCGTGATGCCTGGTAAGTTTGAAGGCAAAGCCGGCCTTACCATCGGCATGGAGAAAAAGTGTGATATCACCGGTGTGGTATGCGTCAGCACAGAGGAAAAGCTCAAGAATGACCGCCCGTTCTATATCGAGACGTCCGATGATGGCATGAACTGGTATCGTGCTGCTCCCAACGGTGTTATCAGCGGCAATCAGATTCGTTTTGACCTCAAGAAGAGTAATGTCTCAGGTAAGTATGTCCGCATGCTGCGCGAGGGCGATAAATACGAGCCTGGCATTGCTGGTTTCTATGTATACGGGGCACCTCAGAGAAATTGATTTAAGCTGGTGATATGAAAAAGTTTCTTATAAATGCATTTTCTGCCCTGCTGGTGGCGTTGCTGCCGGCTGAGGCTGCGATTGCGCGCACCTATCCGGATGCGTTGGCAAAGGCGGGCAAGCACCCCATCGTTATCTTTATTTATGGGGCCAACTATGATAAGGTTGGCCAGAAGGCGCATGAGGAGTTCGTCAAGAAAAACAAGATTGCGCCTTATATCAAGCAGGCCACGTTCCTGGAAATGCCGCTTTACCAGCAGCCTAATGAAAGGGAGAAGAAGGATATGGAGAAACGCCTTGGCAACAAGCGCCTGCCAGGCGGTATCTGGAGTTACCCCTGCCTGGCAATAGTGGATTCCGGTGGAAATCTGCGAGCGGTTGTGCAGAAGCCGGAAGAAATGAAAGACCCCGAAGTGGCTCTGGCTGCGTTGAAGGTTCACCTGGATAACTATTACAAGCAGGAAAAGATACTGGAACGGGCCCGCAAGGCCAAGGGCGACAGAAAGGCAGACCATCTGCTTGAAGCGGCAGACATCGACATCGCGATGCCCGGCAATGTTTTGGGGAAGAATGCGGATGGTGATACCGGACTCGGGAACCGTGTGGGCTATGACCCCACGGCGCTGGTGGAGGCATTGCAGATTATGAGTTTCGATGAGGCCAATGCGCATGTGCGCAAAATGATGGCCCAGGGCGGGTTCTCCAAGCTGCAGCGCCAGATGATGATGGCTGCGTATGCCGGGCATTTGCGCCGTGGCGGTGAGAAAAAGCAGACCGCGTCCAAGGAACGTCTGCGCGCCCTTTATACGGAAATGCGTAACATTGACCCCAAATCCACATACGGTGCTTATGCCGAAGGTGCATTGGTTATCTGGGTGGAAGGCGGTACGCTTACGGAGGAAGCCGTGCCCGCAGAAATCAACCGCGTAGGCACCACCCCGGACGATGGCGACAGCTCTGGCCGCAGCTCTGGCGATAGTTCCGGTAGCGGCTCCGGCGGAGGCAGCGGGCGGACGGCTATGGGCGATACCCGTATTTCCGGAGATGATGCCGGTGCTGAAGATGATGATTTTGCTGATTCAGAGCCAGATGATGAAGGCGATGATTTCTGATGCCTGCGAGCGTGACATTTCAGCATATAATACTTGAATTTCACTACCGGGAAGAGTAATCTTTCCCGGTAGTTTCCTTGTTAAGATGATGGGCTTTTTTGTTTTTATTCTCTGTGTATTTCTGCTCATAGCGGGATATGTGGTGTATGGGCGATTCGTGGAGCGTGTGTATGGCGGCAACCAGCAGCTGGAGATGCCCTGCGTGCAGAATCCTGATGGAGTGGATTATGCTCCTTTGCCCACCTGGAGAGTTTTTCTCATTCAGCTGCTGAATATTGCCGGTCTGGGCCCGGTGGTGGGGGCTGTGTCCGGGTGCCTGTTCGGGCCGGTAGCCTTACTGTGGATTGTGCTGGGGTGTATTCTGGCCGGCGCCATGCATGATTTTCTGGCTGCCCTGATGAGCGCTGAGCGTAACGGTCAGAATCTGCCGGAACAGGTAGGTGAAAATCTGGGCGGAGTTGCCCGGTATGTGATGCGTTTTGTCTGCATCTTCCTGCTGCTGATGGTGGGTGTGGTGTTTACTCTGCTGCCTGCGGGCATGTTGCAGAGTATCTTTGGCGGAGCGGGGGTGATGTTCTGGGGCTGTGTGATTCTGGGGTATTATTTCCTGGCAACCATCCTGCCGATTCAGGCTCTCATTGGTCGTATTTATCCCTTTTTCGGCGCCCTGTTTCTGTTCATGGCAGCAGGGTTGGCCGTCATGCTCCCGTTGAGCGGGTATGAGGTGCTGCCCAATCTGGATTTGCTGACGAACGGGCATCCGAAGGGAGTCAGCGTGTGGCCTATGCTGTTCGTTACCATTGCGTGCGGGGCTATATCCGGGTTCCACGCCACGCAGAGCCCCATGATGGTGCGTTGCCTGCCGAAACGCAGCAACATGCGGCGTGTGTTTTATGGAGCCATGGTCGTGGAGGGCCTGGTTGCCTTGATCTGGGCTGTGGTGGGGCTCTCCCTGCGCGATGTCCTGCTGGACGGGGGGCAGACCATGGCCCAGCTCACCCTGGACAATCCCTCTGCTGCGGTCTATGCCGCATGCCGTGAGCTTTTAGGCGAGCAGGGCGGGCGTCTTGCGGTGCTGGGGGTTGTGGTGCTGGCTATTACCAGTGGAGATACCGCCATGCGCAGTTGCCGTCTCATACTGGCGGATGTGGTGCATGTTTCCCAGAAGTCGCTTTTGAATCGGCTGGCTCTGGCGATTCCTCTGTTCGGCATCGTTATCTATGTTTCGCAGATTGATTTCAGTGTAGTCTGGCGCTACTTCGGCTGGGGAAACCAGTTGCTGGCATGTTTTACGCTGTGGAGCATCAGTGTGTGCCTGCGCAAACGCGCCAGACTCTGGCTTGTTTCTGCGCTCCCGGCTGTGTTCATGACCTGCATGTGCACCTGCTTCCTGTTCTATGCGCCGGAGTGCGGAATCAATCTCCCGCTGGGGGGGGCTACCGGTATCGGCGCCGTGGTTTCCGGCATCTGCCTGCTGGCTTTCCTTCACCGTGTGCGCCGGCAGCCTGAGAATGGGCAGGAATAAGTATTTGCCGCTTGCTAATTCGCATCACTTCTGCTATAGTTTCTGTTGTAAAAAACATGGCGGACCTTGATGATTTCCAGAACGAGCGAAAGGCAGCGGCAGAGCGTCGTCGCCGGAGGCGGGCTGCCAAAGAACGGCTGGTGCTATACCGCAATATAGGCAGCTGGTGGAAGCGTATGCTTGTGCGGGCGGCCATTGTTCTGGGTGTCTGTGTGCTCACCATGTCTGTGCTGGGGTATGCTTTGTTCACCTCCGTAACGGCTAAGTACCAGAAGTGGGCAGAGGAGTTCAATCTCGAGGATATCAACAATCTGGATCATCCCTGTATCATCTTTGACCGCGAGGGCCAGGAAATCGGGCGTATTTATGATGAGAACCGGAGCTACGTC
>JAFNWZ010000333.1 GCA_017379255.1 Akkermansia sp.
ACCGCATGGGACACCTGATTTAAGCCAGGCAGGAGAAAAGCGCGGAGCCCCCGCGCTTTTCTCCGCGCTGCGCTGACTCCTTTTTCCGCCTTTATGGCACAGAACATCATTTCTAAATAAGCACAGCTGCGGTAAAATCTGTAAAAATACCGCCAATCCCCGATATGTCTGACCCGAACAAACAGCCCAACAAATCCCCACTCCCCGGTAATCCCCCCAACTGGGGTGTCATGATTCTCATGACCGTCATCGTCGGTATCCTCATGGTCGCCTTTGTGTTTGACGGCGCACTGGCATCTCCCGGTCGCGTCATTTCCCTGGAGCAATTTACCAAGGATTACAAAGGTGGCAAGGTAGTGCTGAACCAGCCCAAGGAATTTCCCATTGAGGTCACGCTGGATGCCAGCTCCTCTGAAGGTGTCATCACCGCTTTCGAATACCGCAATCTGCCGCAGTTCCCCAAGGCTGCGTTCTACATGCCCTTCACCGATTCTGACGAAGTGCGTTCGCTGTGCAACCGATTCGGCATCACCACCACCACGCGTGTGGAAACAACCCCGCAGGCACTGGAGCTGCAGGGAGACCGCATCTGGTCCACTGAGGAATTTGCCCGCATGGGTGCAGAAGGCCGCATCATCACCAGCGCCAGCAGCCCGGTCATCTATGAAGCATCCGGCCAGGGGGTCATTGTGGGTGAATACCGCCTTGCCCCCATCAATAAGGCAGAGCTCAAGGATCTGGAGCCCGTGCGCGTGGAGTTCAACCCGGCCTTCCAGGGTGAACAGGTGCGCAACCTGCTGGGCAACAAGGTCAGATACATTGTTGAGAGCAACACCTGGAGCATGTTCCTCATGAACGTGCTGCCCTTTGCCATTGTGCTTCTGCTGCTCTTCTTCTTCTTCCGCGCGCAGAGCGGAGGCCCGGGCGGCGCCATGAAGTTTGCCCGCAGCCGCGCCCGCCTGCTCGACCCCAACCAGAACAAAGTCACCTTCAAGGATGTGGCCGGTATCTCTGAAGCGAAGGAAGAAGTGTGGGAAATCGTGGAATTCCTGCGCAATCCCCAGAAGTTCCGTAACCTGGGCGGCACTATTCCCAAGGGCGTGCTCATGGTAGGGCCTCCCGGCACGGGTAAGACCCTGCTGGCACGCGCCATTGCAGGCGAAGCAGGCGTGCCGTTCTACACCATTTCCGGCTCCGACTTTGTGGAAATGTTCGTAGGTGTGGGTGCCAGCCGCGTGCGCGACATGTTCGCCGAGGCAAAGAAGCACAGCCCCTGCCTCATTTTCATCGACGAAATCGATGCCGTGGGGCGTCACCGTGGCCATGGCGTAGGCGGTGGGCACGATGAACGCGAGCAGACCCTCAACGCCCTGCTGGTGGAAATGGACGGTTTTACCGCCAATGAGAATGTCATCGTGATTGCCGCCACCAACCGCGTGGACGTGCTCGACCCCGCCCTGCTGCGCCCCGGCCGATTTGACCGCCAGGTAACCGTGAACCTGCCCGATGCCGCCGGCCGCGAGCAGATTCTGCGCGTGCATGCCCGCAAGGTGAAACTTTCGCCAGATGTGGATCTGGGGCCGATTGCCCGCGCCACCACCGGTTTCTCCGGCGCAGAACTGGCCAACCTCGTGAACGAGGCCGCCCTCATTGCCGCCCGCCACAACAAGCCCACCGTGCAGCAGGCAGACCTGGAAGAAGCCCGTGAAAAAGTACGCTGGGGACGCGAACGCCGCTCGCTGGAAATCTCCGACAAAGAGAAGTACATGACCGCCGTGCACGAAGCAGGCCATGCCGTGTGCCTGCTCAAGACCGCACTGGCCAAGTCCCTGCCCCTGCACAAGGTCACCATCATTCCCCGTGGCCCGGCGCTGGGTGTCACCATGATGCTGCCGGACGAAGATAAACACAGCGAATACAAGAGCGAGCTGCTGGACTACATTGTCATGGCCATGGGTGGCCGCTGCGCTGAGCTCGTCGTCTTCGGAGATGTTTCCGGCGGTGCCCGCGGCGATATCCACCAGGCAACCAGCATTGCCCGCAAGATGGTCTGTGTCTACGGCATGAGCGAAAAGCTCGGCCCCATCGAATACGGCACCAACCACAATGAGGTATTCCTGGCCCGCGACATTTCCCAGACCACCCGCAATTTCTCCGAGCACACCGCGCAGATTATCGATGAGGAAATCCAGCGCATTGTGACCGAGAACTACAACCGCGCCGTCACCATCCTGACCGAGAACCAGGACCGCCTGAAACTCATTGCAGACAAGCTCATCGAGTTTGAAACACTGAGCGGCAAGCAGGTGGCCGAGCTGCTGGAAACCGGCGAGATGAGCGATCCGCCTGTGCGCCAGCTGCCCCCGCCCATGCCCATGGATGAGGACGCACCCACCGACCTCCAGACGCCGGATGACGAGCCGCCTGCACCGCAGGAAGAAACGGCTGCCGCCACCCCTGAAGAAGAAAAGAAAGAAGACACGACCCTCTAACCCCCCTTACCGACACACACAACATGAACAGCAAACAACTCGCCTTTGCCTGCGCCCAGGTGGCTTGCGACGCCAAAGCCTCCGACATCGCCATCTACGACCTGCGCGGCACATCCTCCATCACGGATTTCGCCGTGGTATGCACTGCCACCTCTGTGCCGCATCTCCGCGCCATCATGGGCGATGTGGACAAGGAAGTGTGGGAAAAATACGAAATCTCACCCGTTTACGCCGAGCGCACGCCCAATGCCCTGTGGTGCGTGCTCGACTACATTGATGTGATGCTCCATGTCATGGCCGGAGAGACCCGCGAATTCTACGAGCTGGAAACCCTCTGGAAGCCGGAGAACCGAGTCGAGTGGAACGATGGCGACCAAGCCTGATTTTTCACCCCACCTGTTTGATGCATACCGCCCAGCTCTTGCGTGGGCGGTATTTTTTTACGGCTGGCAGCAGGCGTTGCAGGAATTCTCCCATGTCAGGATATAATACCCATGCTGCTCCATAAGCTTCACCACGCGATTCCGCAGCTCTGCATCGAATCTTGGCAGCAGCGATTTCGTTTTGGCAGAAGGAACGGCCCCATGTTGCAATAGTACACTCAGAACCTCCAGATACCCCGCTGCATCTTCGTTATCATGGTACATATTCTGCAGAGCCATCACGCAGACATCCAGGGTGGAATGTCGGAAAAATTCCGGCAAGTCCCGCGCGATATCAGGTTTGAAGGTCTGGCCGTGTACGTTATGTCCCAATGAGAGCAACCAGCGTACCGTGTCGGGCAATGGCCTGGTCCGGCTTGCCACGAACTGCAGCGGAGAGCACTCAAAATAAGGGGCGAGAGACTCTGTCGGCACCGGTAGAAAACCATCTGCTACCAGTTTCTGCAGCGTGGGCAGCGCCTCGGCAGAATTCAGCAATAGTGTCAGAGCTTTCTGTTGATCAACCTGATACCCGTGGCGCAGGAACCAATCGAAAACAGCAGCTCCGACATCATCGGAAACCAGCAGTGTATGGCGCACGGAATCGAGCAGCTTGTGGGGAGGCAGGCAATGAATATCAACGCCCCGGGAATACAGCCAGTCCAGCATCTCAAGGCGCTCCGCTACAGACAGTTCATTTCCCAGGGGATACGTGGCATACGCCAGAGCGGACAAAACAGAGCGCGAAGCAACCGGCTCCTTTAAATCTGATGCCTTATCAAGTAACAACTTGAACAACTTTACATCCTGCTTTATGAGGGCATAAAGGGCCATGCCTACGGGTATTTTCTGCTCTGTCCCTTTTGTCAGAAACGCATGCAAAAGCTCCCGGTGAGGCCCCAGCGTGTCCCTGGAGTATACATCTGCCGTGAGTCGGAGTGCCAGCTTTACCATCCATGGCGTTTCTTCGCCATCATCCATCCCGTTCAGTTCCCAGAGCTGGGACATCTCGTCCCGGTATAACAGCACAGCCCTGGTTGCCAGGAAGTCATCGTAATCCGTCAGAATCCGGGCTTCTTCAGCAGTCAGGCTGGCATGCGCAACAGGCGGCCCGCCCCAGCGCCAGCTGTATAACCAGCAGGCGGCGACAGCCACACTCACACCATATATTCCTAGTGAAATCACACTTCCCCAACGGATGAACCTCTGCAGTTTCATTTCATGTAAGCGGCTGAGACAAGTGCTTTTTCGCCCGTCTGAATACGCAGAATCTCCATCTGCAGGCGAGTAAGTTCCTCGTTGAAATACACCGGGGTGAGCGGACGCCACGTCCCGGTGCTCTGCATGTGTTTCATCACGATGCGCAGATGAGCCGCCAGCGGGCTGTTCATATCCAGCAGAGGTTTGATGAGGCGGCTGGCCTCGGAAAGATAGCGCATGCTTTCATGGCGGGGGCGGGAGCCGGCCTGGGCCATATTGTCAAAGCGGAAATTGATTTCCATCAGGTAGGCATGCTCCAGCGCAAAAGGCACGGAAGCAATTCGCTCAATATCCAGATAGATACACACGCGGCAAAGCTGCTGCAGAAGCCCGCAGATCACGCGCGACGGCAGCACGCGCCCATTGCTCACCATCATATCCAGCGGCTCCCCCTTGATGCGCTCCATGGCCAGATGCCATGTACCATCAGCCTGCAGCAGCTCCAGCGGCGCGGCAATGTTCGGGTGCTCCAGGCGCGCCTGCAGGCGGGCCGTTTCCACAAAGAACCGAACTTTATGGTTATCCTGCATGGCGGCCGGGCGCAGGCTGCGCACCAGCACCTCGCGGCTCATGTTCTTCTGAGTGGCGGCATAAGTAACCGTATCAGCATCCTCCGCCACCACGGAGGTGAGGATATACTGCTGCGCCACCACACTGGGCAAATCGTATGAGGAATAGGGCATGGGCAAAAATTAACCGTCGTATCCAAGTTTCAGCACAGGCAGACCTTCCACTGCATGATGCCAGGCCTCTGCCGGAATCACAATATCCAGATAAAACTGCGGCTCACCGCCCTCAACATGGTCTTCCACCCGCTCCATGGAGACATCGCAATCGGGCTGCCCCAGAATCGTAGGGTAAATGGCATTCACCTGGTTGGCCGGGAAGCTGATGACATAATCCATTTCCTCCTCCCCCGGCACACGCTTGGGCAGGAACAGGTAAATGTCATCCCACACCACAGATGCCGTGATTTCCTCCGGCAGATCCAGCGCATCCTGCGGCAGCGGGCGGCTGTTGTAGATGGATTCACCATTCACCTTCATCCATGCGCCCACGCGCTTGAACACCTCCACAATCCCCTCCGGAATCGAGCCATCTGCCTTCGGGCCGATATTGAGCAGCAGATTGCCACCCTTGGCAGCGCATTCCTGCAACTGGTAGATTATCTTCTCCGGTGATTTGTAAAAACGGTGGTCATCGCGGTGGTAGCCCCAGCGGTTGCCCACCGTCATGCAGGCTTCCCAATCGCGGCCGGGATACCCCTCACGCGGAATGCGCTTCTCCGGGGTGGAAAAATCGCCTTTGGTGAAATCCAGCGCCTTGGTATCGGCAGAGGGGTCAAATCCGCTGAAAGCGTACAGACGGTTGTTGAAAAGCACCCCGGGATTCGCATCGCGGCAGGTCTGCATCAACTCCTGCGCCTTCCAGGCCTCACCGGAAAGGTTCCCCTGCGAGTAATCCCACCACATGATATCAATGGGTCCGTAGTTGCGCACCAGATGCCGCACCTGGGTATGCAGGTAGTCCTGATACGCGGCATGGTTGCGCGGAATCTGCTTCTCCTGCAGCATTTTTTCCTGCCCGGTGGGATAACACAAATCCGGGCAGATGGTATTGTCATAATCCTGCTGGTGCCAGTCAATCACACTGTGGTAAAAGCCCACGCGCATGCCGGCGGCACGGGCAGAATCGGTGAACTCCTTCACGATATCGCGCCCCAGCAGAGCCCCGCTGCAATATTCCGAATTCGGGGCATCGAACAAGGCAAAACCCTCGTGGTGCTTCGTTGTCAGCACCATGTAGCGGCAGCCCGCCTCTTTGGCCAGCGCAGCCCAGGCCTCGGTGCACCCGGGCTCTGGCCGGAACAAGGGCAGCGTCTCCGCCGCGTAGGTATCCGTATCCAGCCCGAGATTGCATTGAATCCACTCGCCACCACCGGGGATTCCCTTGAACTCACCCGCCAGACCAGAGTACAAGCCATAATGGATAAACATGCCGAACTTGGCATCACGCCACCACTGCATACGGGCATCGCGCACCTCCTTGCTTTCCGCAGCAGCTCCGCCCTGCACCGTGGCAAACATCATCAATCCACTCACTAACGCCAGAATGACTCTCCGTACTCTCATGCTCTGAGTGTAACAAATAGTCATTCCCTTGTCAATTCTGCAGACGCGGCAGAATCAGACATGCGGCAGGAAATAATCTTGCGCGGCAGGAGAGAATCTGCTACCCTCTTGCAGCCCTTTTGCCATGGCCGAAAAATTCGATATCAACAGCCTCAACGCCGCCCAGAAACAAGCCGTCCAGACCCTGAACGGCCCGGTTCTCATTCTTGCCGGCGCCGGTACCGGCAAGACCCGCACCGTCACCTGCCGCATTGCCAACATGATAGATAAAGGGGTGAATCCCCGCGGTATCCTGGCCCTTACCTTTACCAACAAGGCAGCCAATGAAATGGCAGACCGCGTGGCCGGGCTCGTGGATCGCAAAGCTGCCCGCGCCATGACGGTGTGTACCTTCCATTCCCTCTGTGTGCGTATTCTGCGCCAGGACATCGGCAAGCTGGGCTACAAGGAAAACTTTTCCATCTACACCGGCAGCGACCAGAGCGGCCTGCTCAAACGCCTGATTATGGAATACGGCGCCCGCCGCGAAAAGCTTGAACCAGCCCAGGTACTGGCCGAAATGTCCCGCGTGCGCAACAATGGCCTGACAGTGGACCAGATAGAGGACTCACTCATTGCCGCTGTATCCAAAGCCTACATGCGCGAGCTCAAGGCACAGAATGCCGTGGATTTCGATGATCTGCTCATCCTCACCGAACGCCTGCTGCGCTGCTACCCCACTGTCCATGAGAAATGGAACAAGCGCTTCACCTACATCACCGTGGATGAGTTCCAGGACACCAACTCGCTACAGATGAGCCTGCTGCGCCAGTTGGTCGGCCCAGAGCACAACGTCTGCGTGGTGGGCGATGATGACCAGTCCATCTACGGCTGGCGCGGTGCGCAGATTTCCAACATCCTGGACTTCGAAAGTTTCTTCCCCAATCCCACCGTCATCAAGCTGGAGGAAAACTACCGTTGCACAAAACAAGTGCTCGACTGCGCCAATATCCTCATCCGCAACAATGCAGGCCGCCGCGAAAAGACACTGCGCACCAACAAAGTGGGCGAATACCCTGTGCGGCTGCTGGCCATGCCCGGCAGCCAGGAAGAAGCCGAATTCATTGCCGACGAAATCGAGCAGTTCCGGGCCCGGCAGAACCTGCCGTGGGAAGCCTTTGCCATTCTCTTCCGCGCCAATGCGCAGAGCCGCGCGCTGGAAATGGCCATGCGCGAGCGCCACATCCCCTACCGCATGGTGGGCACCAAGAGCTTCTTTGACCGCCGCGAGGTAAAGGACCTGCTCAGCTACCTGCAGATGATGGATAACCCGGACGCCGACCTGCACCTGCTGCGTGTGCTCAACACACCGCCGCGCGGCATCTCTGCCACCACGGCATCCCTTGCCATTGACTGGAGCCGGGAGCACAAAAAGAGCATCTGGGCCACGCTGGTGGATATCGAGTTCCTGAACGAATGCTCCACCCGCTCACAGAACAGCATCGAGGCCTTTACCGAAATGGTCACCCGCTACGGCACCGAATTCACCGAAAGTGCCCGACCCTTTGTCGATATCCTCCAGGACTTCCTGAACGAAACCGGATACGAGGAATACATTGCCAAGAACTGCAAGACGGAGGAGGAAAAGATGCGCCGCCAGGCGGCCATCGATGACATCAAGGTAGCGCTCCGCCAGTACTGGCTGCCCGGCCACAAGCTCACCGATTTCCTGGCAGGCATCTGCCTGGATGATTCCCGCGACGAGGACGACATCGAAAGCAAGAGCGGCGTCTGCCTCATCACCATGCATGCCGCCAAGGGGCTGGAGTTCCCGCAGGTGTACATTGTAGGCGTGGAAGAAGGGCTGCTGCCCCACACCCGCTCGGTAGACGAAGGAAGTCTGGACGAAGAGCGCCGCCTGTTCTATGTGGGAATCACCCGCGCCCGCGAGCGCCTGACCATGACCTACTGTGCCAAACGCAGCCGCTATGGTCAGGAGGAACGCTGCCAGCCCTCCAGCTTCATCCACGAAATTCCCAAAAGCATGTACGAATTCGTGGATTATGACAAGCTGATGAAATCCCCGGCTTCGGAGGACGAATGTGCCGATTTCTTCTCCTCTATGCGCGATTTGCTGGCAGAGGATTAAAGCGGAAGCTTAGTGATTGTACAAGTACACAAACAGGCGGGTCAACCCATGGATAAGCAGGTTGACCACGAGACAGCCCAGCAGAAAGGCCGGCCTGCCCAGCTCATGATTGCCCACAATCAGCGAGGGAAAGAACCAGAAGGTAATCCCTATCGGCAACATCGCGCAGACTGTATACAGAACGATGAATCCCTGACGTCTGGCTACCCCTGCCGCCACGGAAAAGGCCAGAAATGCTCCGAAAATCAGTAAAAGCAGGAGCAGCAGAAGGATTGCAATCAGCGGAATCATGAGATTCTAGTACCACATGAGAAGCTCTATGTAAAGCTTGAATTCGGGTGGGGGCCCCATCTGCAAACGCCATGCGCTGTAGGGCTTGTAGAGTGGAAAGAATGAGCGATATTTCTGAATTGTTGGCTTGAAGTCATGCACGGGGGTATGGTAAAATGCCCGCATGAACCTCATTCGCAGTTTCGTTCTTGCTGTGCTGGCCTGCTGTGGGCAGAGCATGGCTCAGTTTGATTTCATGGGTGGAGGCATGCCTTCCACTCTGAGCGTCTCCACCACCGCCAGCGTGCAGAGCTACCAGGCCGGCAAGCCGTTCTACGTAGCCCTCAAGGGAGATATTTCCGCCCCCTGGCATGCCTACTGGCAGAACCCCGGAACCGTGGGCGAGCCCATGACCGCCACCATTTCCGCACCGGAGGGGTTCAGCATCAAGGGGCCGTTCTGGCAGGTTCCACACAAGCACGAGGGCGTGCTCGGTGTTGCCTACACTTACGAGAAACCCGTGATTGTATGGGAAATCACCCCCGCCGGCAATGCTCCCGCTACCGCCACTTTCACCCTCTCTGCCACCGCGCAGACCTGCTCTGATGAGGGTTGCAACGCCCCTGAGACGCAGACAAGCGAGCTGGTACTGGCCGCAGGAGATGCCTCCGCCAACCCGGCATGGGCAGATGAGCAGAAGCTCACCATCGGCCCTGGCGACACGGCCACCACGGTGGCCGCCAGCCAGCAGGGAAACACGGTGAGTCTCAACTTCACCGCCGATGCCGGGCTGGAGTCCGCCTACTTCTTCTCTGCCGAC
>JAFNWZ010000334.1 GCA_017379255.1 Akkermansia sp.
AAGAAGCTAGAAGATATCTGGCAAACCTATGTCAGAAGCAATCAGCTCTGGGACTCTGGCGGCTCTACGCTTGCTGCCATTAACTGGTGGATATCCGGGGTGTATTCTCCTTTGAATGAGGATGCCGGGAAATGGGCAGATAGGGAAGACCCCGTCTGGAAGCGTTTTTATGCTACGCCGGAAAAAACGTATGAATCAGGTGACGATGAGATTCTTCCGATGGCTCTTCCGAATTATAAGCAGAAAGATGATAATTCCGGAGAATATAAGTATTTCGGAGGATACTACTACGACCAGTACGGGCTTACGCAGCAAAATCTCTCCAGTTTCCTGCTTGTTGACTGGGAGTGTGATGATTCCCCGGAATCCGGCACTAACCAGAGCACGCTGACCCTGGGCGGTGTAAACATGGACGCAGATGGGGATACGGAAAGTATCTACGCCATTCCGTTTGCCACCATACTTGATGAGTCTCCTGTTTCCCTTACTATATACTCAGCAAACCCCAATCTGGATGCCGAGAACCCCGAACCCCTTGCCCATGCCATCACTCTGTGGGGGGTAGAATACGAGAATGATAAGTTGGTCCGCATCTGGCTGACGGATTCTGATGACGGTATGGAAAGGCTTTTCTCCATGTCCGTTATCATGGATGAGGTTAAGAACAAGATATATCTGGATGATGACCTCACGGATGATTCCATCTTCTGTCAGGAATACGGCTACGATGTATTCATCGCTGAAATCTTTTCCATTAATCCATCTGAGACGGCAGACTGGCAGATGGTGCCGGAGCCTGCCACGGCTACACTGAGCCTGCTGGCGCTGGCCGCCCTGGCCGTCCGCCGTCGTCGCTGAAGCGACTATGGCGTGACAAGCCGCCGCCGCTGAAGCGCCTATGGCGTGACAATCTGCCGTTGGGGCTTCGTGTTCCCCAAGCCGCTACTCCCCGTAGGGATTCGCGGCTTTTTTTCCTTGTCAACAGGGCGCATCCTGGTTGACTTCGCAAGGGGATTTTGCCATAATCCGGGGGTAACAGTTTTTTCATATATGAAATTGAACAGTCTCTTTGTATTATCTCTTGGCCTCTCATTTGGATTGGCATTTGCTGAGGAGTCTATTGACCCGGATTATTCCAATGTTCACTGGGCGCAGGGGGTGGGCGTCAATGCGGCCGGAGAGGTAGAAGGCTGGTATGATGCCGAGAAAACCGTTGAAGAGGGTGATGCCGATGATAATATGTGCTACGCGGCATCGGCAGCAAACATTATTGCCTGGTGGCAGGACAACTACAGTGCGGTTGCCAGTCAGGACGCCCCGAAGGAGCTTAAGGACACTGGCGGCATCTGGGATTCCTTTGTCCAGAGTAACAGGAACCAGGAAGCAGGCGGCGACCCCCTTTCTGCCATCAACTGGTGGCTTACCGGTGTGTTTGAGCCTGCGGACAGCCAGGGAAACATTATTCCGGAGACCGGGACAGAGGTCTGGAATCGTTTTTATTTACCGTACGATGATGTAGCTGAAGACGCAGCAGAAGATGACGAATATTTTACGGGGGCGATTTCGAATTTCGAGATAGCTGGTAAGCCGTTCAATGGATACTACTATGACCAGTACGGGCTGACGCAGCAAGACCTTGCTGATTTCCTGGTGACCGCATGGGAGGGTGATGTCCCCTCTGAATCCGGCACTACCCATAGCACGCTGACCATGGGCGACATCAACGTGGGCGCAGATGGGGATATTGAAACTATCTATGACATCCCGTTTGTCGAACTGCTTGAAGAGTCTCCTATTGCCCTTGCCATATATTCAGTAGAACCCTATGAGGACGCAGAGGACCCCCTTGCCCACGCTCTTACGCTGTGGGGGGTGGAGTTTGATGAAGATGGGAATCTGGAAAGCATCTGGCTGACGGATTCTGATGACGAGGAGGATCGGCTTTTCCAGATGTCTGTTGTGATGGATGAAGAGGCCGACAAGATTTACCTTGGCGAGAAACAGACCGATGGTTCCTATTATTGTGGTTATGGCAACGATATCTTCATCATTGGCGTCTATGCCATTAATTCATCTCTGTCGGCAAACTGGCAGCTGGTGCCCGAGCCTGCCACGGCTACGCTGAGCCTGCTGGCTCTCGCTGCCCTGGCCGCCCGCCGTCGTCGGTAAGCCGCGCGATAACCGTTTTAAGCCGCTGCGCCCTCATGGTGCAGCGGCTTTTTCGTGTCTCTATGGTAGCATTGTCTGTTGAACAGGGGCGGGAATTATGCTAGAATGCTCCCAGGGCATTGTTGCCGTTTTTATGAAGCTGATTCATTTTCTCGTATTATCCCTGGGACTCACGCCTGGCTGGTCTGCCGCAGCGGCTTCCTCCTATGACGAAGTGACCGGCACCGGAACGGTGTGGGCGCAGGGAGTGAGCGTCAACGCTGATGGAACGGTAGTGGGCTGGTATGATGCCAATAAGGATGATCCTTACGATGGGGATGTCGATGACCTGATGTGTTATGCAGCCTGCGCGGCTAACCTCATTGCCTGGTGGCAGTCGGGCGAGTATGGTAAGAACCTCACATCCACCGCGCCCAGGAAGCTTGACGCCATCTGGGAAAGGTATAAGGAGAGCAATGTGGTGCCAGACATGGGCGGTGACCCTGCGGCGGCCATCAACTGGTGGCTTTCGGGGGTGTATTCCCCCGCCAGCGAGTCTGACTGGAAGCGCTATTATGCCGAGAAGATGAAGGAGTATGTGCCGCAGACGCACACGCCTTTCAGCGGATACTACTATGACCAGTACGGCTTGACCAGTAATGACCTTTCCGACCTCATCTTTGATGCGTGGATTTATGGTGAATGGTCAAAGGACGGCGGAGCCGAGATAGATTTCAGAGCGATGTTTGAGAGCGGCGCCGGCATTTCTCTTGCCATTTTCGCCGACACGTCCGAGCTTGCCCATGCCATCACGCTGTGGGGGGTGGAGTATGAGAACGGCAATCTCACGAAATTGTGGGTGACGGATTCCGATGATTACTGGGTTACAGAGCCCAGCCTTTTCAGCGCCACCGTTGAAACCAGGGAAGGTAAAATCTACATTACCGGAACGGATTATGATATGAACGAAACAGAGGATGGAACGACCTGGTCATATTATGGCGATGGTGTCTATATCGACTCTGTGTACGCTATCAGAGCCGCGGCATCCGCAAACTGGCAGCTGGTGCCGGAGCCTGCCACGGCTACGCTGAGCCTGCTGGCGTTCGCTGGCCTGGCCGTCCGCCGTCGCCGTGGGGGCCGTTGATAAGCAACATGGACAGGATGGAGGCTGCCCCGGTCTGGTTTTGTGCTCTGGCTATTTGATATGTACTGGATGGGGGAGGGGGCATTGCTCCCGGATTCCCTCATAGATGAATGCAGAGAGAGCCGAGAAGTATTACCAGAAATCTGAATGAACGCGAACGGCGGTAGAAGCAGGGGCTTTTGTCGCCGCTCTGCCGTTTTTCCAGAATACACGCTGTCATAAATGAAGACAGGGTGACCAGGGGCGCAAGGAGGTTAAGTATTAGACAGGAAAATATAGAACAGGAGAGCTCATGGGGTTCCGGTTCTGCGCGGAATTACAAGTTGAAGTGGAGGGTGGTGCGGATGCGGGACTCGCAGGCCGTATTATTGCGGCGGGCGGGGGTAAAGCGCCAGTGGCAGAGTACCCAGTTGAGGGCATGCCGGTCTAATGTGGCGTTTCCGCAGGATTGCACGATTTCTCCTGCTGTTGGTGCTCCTTCTGCATTGATGCAGAGGGTGAGCCCGACTGAGCCCTGCACGCGCAGCCGGCGCAGGCGGGGCGGGTAGGGCGGTCTGGGACATTGCTCGTAGTCAGGCGGGGTATAGTGGCCGTTTGTTGCCGGGGCTGGCGCGGCTGCGGTTGACCTGGGGCTCGCGGATGGGGGGACCGTTTTTGCTCCGGGGCCGGCTAGTAGCGATTCTGCATCTGTTTCAAGCAGTGGTTCGTCCGGCTCTGACTCCGGGAGGTCTGGAAGCCGGGACTGGTTCATGGTGGACAGGTCGGGACAGAGCGGCCTGGCGACCGTGACGGGGCTGATAGCCGGAATGGATACCGGCCTGGGTTGATGTGGAACCGGACGCTCGTTGATATCATCTTCGCCGGGGATGTACGTGATACCGGTGAGGTTGCAATCTGCATTGCTGGCGGGGGGAATGAGCGGGGTGAAAAATGCCCAGAGCATTACACCCACCCATGGCGGCAGCACGAGGGCGAGGGCTCGCAGAGCCTGTGCCTGCCGTTGGCGGGTGAGTATTGCCGCCGGGGTGTGGGAGATGTGAATCATGGCTGGTTGTTGACCCAGAAAAGGTGAGCATCGAGCGCCTCATAGCACCACGGACTGGGGGGAATACTCAGCCGGGGATGGTGGATGAGGTAGATGCGGTTTTCTTTCCAGCCGGGTAGCCAGATGGCGTGTTCATGCACCAGGTGGTCAATGCGCGCCAGGTTGCTGGCCGAGGGGGTGTTCCTGTAGTCTGCCAGTGCGGCGTTCATATCAGCTGCATTCAAGCAGAAGGGTGAGGCTGCCGGCTCAGCACCGGGTGAGAAGAATCGGGCTGGCTCCGGCTGTTCCGGGGCGGGCATGGCCCAGAATACGAGCTGGTGGCTGCGTTCCTGCAGCCGGCGCTGGCAGATTTGCCAGGGAACGGGCTCGGGCACAATCTCTGCTCCGCATTGTGCCGCGCTGCGGATGAGCGGGGCAAGCAGGATACTGATTTTTTCGTGTGGGGTGTAGAGCAGGGTGACGCTCAGCCGGGTGCCATCTGCCCGGTGCAGAATGCCATCTGCCCCAGTGGCGGTGTAGCCTGCGCGCGCAAACGCTTCGCGGGCAGCCAAGGGGTTGTATGTATATTGCGGGGTGTGCTGAGGGGTGAGTGCGCCATAGCCGGTGTGGAACGTGCGGAGCCGCTGCCCTTCGCCGCGCATGATGAGCTGCATGCCGGTGTCCATATCCATGGCTTGCAGCAGCCCGCGGCGCAGTTCGGCATCGGGCAGGGTGCGGGTATTGAGGGCGATGCCGTAGGGCGGCAGCGGGTATTCGGCATCGTAAACGCAGCGGATGAGGTCTTCGGCTGGTTCGGCCCGTTCCTGCCAGGCCGCGATGTTGCGGGTCTGAAGGGCATCGAGCTTGCCGCGCAGCAGGAATTCCCACACCTGGGACTCGCTGGTCAGAAAGTGGTATTCGAGCGTATCGGCATTGAAGCGGTGGCGGCAGAGCGGCAGCTGCCCGCCCCACCATTGCGGGATGCGTTGCAGCTCGATGCAGCGCCCCCGTTCCACCCGGCTCACGCGGTACGGCCCGGTGGCCGGGGGAATGCGCTGGGCGTAGGTTTCGCGGTAGCGGGTGTTGAAATGGTGGTAGAAACCGGGTTCCGCAGGCAGCAGCAGGCGTGCTGCGGCAAGGGCATCTGCGGTCGTTTCGCGCATGGTGGCGGATAAGTGCTGCTCATCGTGCACCCTGATAGCGGAGAAGGCTTGTGCCATAGCCTCATATCCGGCGCATTGCTGCTCTGCCTGCAGCAGGGCTGCCAGCAGATAATCTCCGGCGCGCACCGGGCTCCCGTTGTTGTAGCGGGCGGCGCTGTCCAGCCGGAAAAAGACCGTATTTCCCACCACGGCCCATGCTTCGGCCACGCCTGCTGTTGCGCTCCCGGTGAGCGGGTGGCGCGCTACGAGCGGTATCTCCGTTGCGGCCTGCAGATTCTGGTGGAAGAACTGGGCATCGCCACCGCCGAAATGCAGGAAATGCGCCGGAAACGGGCCTGCATTGCAGAATCTCACCCGGCCGCCTTTGCGGGCTTGTGGTGAACCCACGGGGGGATGCCCCTCTGCCGTCTGCCATGGCAGGTCGGCAGGCAAGGGGGCATTTAATTCCAGTGAAATGAGGCTTACCCGGCTGAGCCGCTGGGCAAAATCAGCCGGGTAAGCGCCGGGCCCGCCTGATTCTGCAGCCAGCGTGAGCGGGGCGACCTGCCGGGAGGTGCTCCACCAGGCAAGTGCCGCAACTACCAGCAGCAGGAATGCAAGCGTACGTTTCATCAGTAAGTGAAGGTGAAGCCGCCGCAGAACGCTGTTCCGGGGGCCAGAATGTCGCCGGAGGCGCTATCGGTCACATACTTTTCATCCGTCAGGTTTTCCACGCGGGCGTGCAGTTTGAGGTGCTCGTCGATGATGTATTCGGCATAGCAACGCAGTGTGCAGTAGGAATCCATGCGCGAGCCATCATAATCCCGGCGCCCGGTGACGGCCGCAGCGCCAAGACCGACGGTCAGTCGTTCCACCGGGCTGGTGTGGATATCGGCGCTCCAGACCTGGCGGCAGCTGTCCGGCAGCGGGTTATCGTGCGCGTCTTTGGGCTGCGAGTAGGTGAACGCCAGGGTATAGCCCGTGTTCCAGGCATCGCCCAGCTCTCCGTTCAGCGCCAGTTCCACCCCCTGGCTGGTCCAGTGCACATCATCATTGGTGAAGTAGTATTCATTGTTCCGCTGTTCGGCTCTGATGTAGTCCTTTGTCTGCTGCCAGAACCAGGTGAGCGACAGGGTATGGGCGTCTCCCACCTGTTGTTCGATACCGAGGTCCCCGCTCCAGCTGGTTTCGCATTTGAGCCGGGGATTGCCGTGGTAGAGGGCGTATCCCCATGCCGGGAGAACCCCGGGGCTGCATTCAAATGAGCCGGGACTGCGGTAGCCGCGACCGAATGAGCCGAAGACGCGCGTGCTGTCATTGTTGAAGCTGTAGGAACTTGCTGCACGCACGGTGGGCATGGCCTGGTGAATGCTGCTGTAGTCCAGCCGCGAGGCAAGGGAGCTTGTCCAGTTGCTGCAGGGTTGCCAGGTGTGTTCCAGCGCCAGGGAATACACGTTTTCCAGGGTGCGGTTGATGTTGTCATTGCCGCGTGGTTCGTAAATGGAAGTGCTGTCGAACTGGCTGCGCGTCCACCGGAAATGTGCCGTGGTGGTCTGCTCTTTGCTCCAGCGCAGGATATTGCGCCATTCCACCTGCACATTGCGCAAATCATGATTGGACCCGCGCCCGAACATGTTGTCTGCACCGTAGTAACCACCCATGAGGCTGGCGCTGTAGAAATTGTTGACTTTGCTTTCTACCTTGGCTGTCATCAGATTACTGCGGAAGGTGCGGCGCTCGTTGGGCATCCAGCCATTTCCGTACC
>JAFNWZ010000335.1 GCA_017379255.1 Akkermansia sp.
AAAGTCAATCAGTTTCACATTTTTTTTGGTTTTCACCCATACTTTTTCACATTTTTTTGAGCTTTTTCGGGGCATTTTTTCACATTTTTCCAAAAATGCAGTCTACGGAAGGGGAAATAATTGGCATGGCCTCTGGTGAATAACCAGACTGACAAATTGGACTTTCACTACACGTTGTACCATTTCATAGAATGGTACTTTGGTACATCATCCGTAAAACCAATGGATTTATACAAATCATATCCAGCCTCTGTAGATTCAAGCTCCACAAAACTCAAATTCAGTTCAACTGCATCCTGTAGCAGCGTTTTCATTATCGCTTTTGCATACCCCTTATGCCGGCATATCGGTTTCGTGTATACGTTAAGCACAGTTCCAGTTCTGCCTGTTAAGAACATCGGATTTGCAGGTTTTTCAACTATTAGCAAGAATGCACAGGCAACGACTTCCTCCATTTCTCTTATCAGGTAGCAGAAAATGTTATGGTTAAGATTCTTTTCAAAGTAAGCAGGCAAGGCTTCTATGAGCTTACTTTTGATTTCTCCACTCAATTCGCCGCAGTCTTCTTGCAAGAATTCCAATCTTAATGCTGTCAATGACGCAATATCAGAAATGTGTGCACGTTCAACCATGCTGTATCCTCCAAATTCCCATTTATCAGCCAGTTATTTACCGAACGCCATACCAGACCATCAAAACGCGATATTATCTCTCGCCCTGCTCCACCGGGGCATCCAGCCACTTGAAGGTGCGGTTGCGAATCTGCTCCACCGCCTCGGGATAAGGAACGCCGTTGAGATACAGCATGCGCGGCACAGGGGCGGCATTCTCTCGTATAGCCACGTCCACCGTGCGGC
Source organism: Akkermansia sp. (assembly GCA_017379255.1). Taxonomy (GTDB): domain Bacteria; phylum Verrucomicrobiota; class Verrucomicrobiia; order Verrucomicrobiales; family Akkermansiaceae; genus Akkermansia. The sequence goes on from JAFNWZ010000335.1 coordinate 858, forward strand.
GAATGCGGGTCGCGGGGAACGAATCCCATTTTTCATCCAGTTCGACAGTCCAGATGCGGTACAGGTCGCCCGTTCCCTCCTCCACATAAAAGCGGAGATCCTTCCACGTGTGGGCAAAGAACGAAAGCGACACCGAAATATCGCGCCGCCACTGGCCATCATCCTGCTTGAGAGAATGAGCACGCACCCGCATCCTCATATTGCAGCGCGTTTCATCTGCCGCCGCCACATCTGCCGCAGAGCCAGGCTTTTCAAAACGCACCACGCGGGAGATACCCCCGGCATCCTTGCGCCAGAACACCGCCACCGGGATATCAGAATCATCCTGCAAAGCCAGGGAATCCGGCATCTGCGGCGCACGCTCCTGCAGCGGATTCATTACCGGATGCTCTATGTGTTTCTTCTCCGCCTCATCCCAAGCCCAGAAGGTATTCACCCGATTGCAGAAATCCGCATCCCAATGAATGGATTTGCCCGCCAGCTCCAGCGGCACAGTCTGCGTAGCCGACAAGCTCACATAATCCCCGCGGAACACATCTCGCGGGTCATAATCCCTGCAATCAATCAGCAAGCTCGGAGCATTCGCCAGCTCGCGCGTGCGGTCCACATAATTCCACGCCAGCCAGACCAGCTGGGCCGCCACCACCGCAAACAACACAACCAAACGCTTATCTGTTTTCATATACTCAGACAATTTCTTATTTACCTTCCCTGATGGATTTTGCCAGCACGCGGCGCTGCTTTTCCAGCAACCACACCAGCCCCAGCATCACCAGGCCAGCCACAATCAGCACCAGCCCGGAACCCGACAGCGAACCAAGCACATTTGCAATCAAGGCAACCCCCGAAAGCAGCACCACCATCGCACCGAAATTCACCCAGTCCACCCGCTTGGCGCAGGAACCCGCATACATCAGCCCGCCACCCATACCAAAACCACACAGCACCCCCAGCAGCTCCGCATCGCACCAATAGCCCACAGGCAGGGGAAGAGAGAGCAGCAGCAGCACAAGCCACCAGTAGCGCCACTCATGCCCCCGCGGACGCGCCACCGCCAGCAGCACAGGAACAGCCACCAGCAGCGCGGGCACCACCGCCCCCTTCTCGACCGTGCTCACCCCATGGTAGAACAGCGGAACCTGCACCATGCAGATATAACTGAGCAGCGCAGGAATACCCAGCCATGCATAATAACGGTAAAAGCCTTCAGTCCCGCGCCAGCGCTCTGCCTGCACCCACCACAGTAAGAACAACAGCCCCATGGCCGCCACAATGGCCGAATCATCATGCAGCCAGGGTTTCAGGCTGAGCCATGTTTCGCCATTATCGGCCAGCGCCCCAAGCAGAATACAACTCGTAACAGCCACGCCCAGCATCAGCACCTGCGAACGCACTATAAACGGAATCGCAACCACCCCCAGGAAGAATAACAAAC
>JAFNWZ010000336.1 GCA_017379255.1 Akkermansia sp.
GTACGTCATTACGTTCAACATCTACTCCGATGGTCGCGAGAACCAGAACGTATTCTATTTGAGTTCGGATACCTACAGCATTGTCATTGGTAACTCCTACAACGACCATGCATGGACATCTGTCGGAACTTACGATGGAGCATTGGAAGGTGTTCGTGTTTCTTTCCAGAAGTCTGATGATTCAACAACAACGCCTACGACCATTCTTGCCACTTCTCCCCATAATACAACGAATGGCGTGCAGACTGATGAGGGTGAACTGAATGTTCACAGTAACCTTTCCTACACGCTTACTCTTTCCTCAGGTTCTCTCACTGTTAAGGTGACGGATAGTCAGAGCACCCCCATGACTTGGGAAACAACTGTTGACATCGCCGATGACTTTGCTTTCAGCAGCATTGGTTGGGTAGTTGATGGCCAAGGCGCTGCTGTTGGTATCAAGGACGTCAATATCGCTATCGTTCCTGAGCCGGCTACTGCCACTCTTTCCCTGCTTGCCCTGGCTGGTCTGGCTGCCCGCCGCCGCCGCAAGTAATTGACGGATTGACTCCAGAGTCGATTTTCCTGCCCGTCCCGGGGCTTCCGGGGCGGGCAGAATATTTTCAGGGAACCTGGCGTCAGTTTAAAGCCTGCGCCGAAAAAACAACCGCCCTTGGTTATGATACCGCGGGCGGCCGCACAATGAAGGGCTTTGTTACCCCATTTGAACTTGTAGCCGTTCCTTACTTGCGACGGCGACGACGGGTAGCAAGGCCAGCCAGGGCAAGGAGGGAAAGCGTAGCCGTGGTGGGCTCGGGTACCACCTTATGGTTCAGGTACAGAACTGTTCCTCCTTCGCTCCATTCGAAGGAATCGTTTCCAGACAGGCCTTCAACCGTGAGCCCGGAAGTATCCCAATTCATTGAACCGGGCTGGGAGCCGGTCAGTGCAAATATCTGGTACTTGCCTTCTGCCAGGCTGTCTACACCAACAAAGTTAATTGTACCCAGCGTGAAGGATACATTGCTCGCAGACAAGTTGATGAGGGCGTCCTCCTGATTGGCTTCACCAAGAGCCAGAGTCAATGTCGTATTTTCCTCAAAGGTGATGTCTTGCGCGGCCAGAGTGTTGCTGTTTTCAGCAAATATGCTGCTCCCCTCCTTGAAGAGCAAAGTGCCTCCGGCAAGCATTTCACAAGTACCATCCATCAGGGTAAGCTGGGCGCCTCCGTTGATCGTAAGGTTCTTTGCCTGCAGCACGGCGTTATCTTCGATGCTCAATGTGCCGTTGTGAAGGGTGGTGTCTGCCACGAGAACGCTGGTCAGGGACGCTGCTTCATCTGCAGTGGCATCTGTAAATGCCGACAGGTCCTGTTGCACATATTTACCGGAGAACTTGATTGTACCACCAGCCTCCTGAGTAGCTCCACCGGCATCCAGGTAATCGGCATTCAGTTCATAGCTGGCTTTGTTTCCAGCAGATTCAGTAACAACAGCATCGTAGAAGACTACGCTCCCACCTGTCCTGGCTGAAATATAATTGGCCTGGTTAGTGCCTTTCTGGTAAATGGAGTTGAGGCGTACGGTTGCTTGCGGAACATAGGTGCTCTGAGGCTTGTATAAGTAATTGCCGCGGAACTCCACGTTGGCATTGCCACTGATGTTCAATGCGTTTTCTGTAGAAGCACCCATGTAGACCGCGCCGCCCCAGTTACCATTGGCTTTGTTTACGGCATTTGAGGTAAAGGAGACATTGCCATTATTGCAGATGTTCAGCTTGCCATCGCTTCTTATTGCACCACCGCTGCCATCGGTATTATTTCCGGTGAATGTTACAGAGCCGGTATTACCGCTGATGTTGATAATGGTGTAGTATTCCGGATAAGAGCCGTTATTGTCAGCCGCAATGGCACCACCGTATGAAGAGGAATAGTTGTTACTGATGGAGACGCTTCCGGTGTTATTGGAAATGTTGAGCGTAGTATGCTGCTGAGGGTTGGTGTAGGTGCTGGTCTGCAGGTAGAACAGGCCACCCTTGTTTGAGGTGTTGCTGCAGTTTGCCAGTGCAACGTTGCCATTATTGCTGATGCTGAACTCATTATTAGCTTTAATTGTACCGACCGCGCCAGCCCAGCCGGACGATATGGAGTCAGCTGTTACATTATCGTAGCCGCTTACAGAGCCAACAAGGGAAGAGCTGCGCGCGGTGAATGTATAATCTTCTGCGTGCAGTACGGCTGCAGACACTAACAGGAGAAAGAGAGTTTGTTTCATATATCCTTCAGGTAAACGATGAAAAAGCCGCTGCCCAAAAATCTTCTTTATTTTGTAAGTTTTTGATTCTTGCGTGTTTTAAGCAGTTCGTGCAGGAGCGCTTATTCCCATGCGCGGTGGGCGGCTGGGAGTTCTTGCCCCGAAACCACTCTCCATAGGCTACATCATCCACCATGCTGTATCAAGCCAAAATTGCCAGAACTGCTAAAAAATCACATGTGTCCCAACGTTTCATTAGGACTGCTTTCAAATTCTTGTAGCACAGCTAATTGACAATACGCTGCTAAATTGTTTAGCGGCGAGCGTCCTGTCACGGCGTAGCTATAGCGAAGGTGGAAGCGAGCGGACTTCATAGCCCACGGCAGTGGGCGACAGATGTTAGGCAGGTGCAAGCGTGCGTTAGCACGCGCAGCGCCTGCTACCTCAAAAAAAATAACAGGAACCCGTGGAACGGGTGACAGCCTGCCACGGCGTAGGGCGTTAGCCCGA
>JAFNWZ010000337.1 GCA_017379255.1 Akkermansia sp.
CCCTACATGTTAAGAATTACAATTCTTTGTCGAGAACAATTTTGTTCTCGTTATGTTTTGGTTTCTATAGTAAAAAAGCACCGCAGCTGTCGCTCCGATGCTTTAGGTATTCACTTAACAAATCCCTCGTGGAATCTCGCTATCACCGCCGCCGTTTCACATCTCTGCGCTACGTCACGGGGCGCGAGTCTTATCACACCGAACTCGTTCTTACCGCTGATGAGTCCGCTGTCAACCGCCCACGTTACAGCCTCGGCAAAGCCTGCGTAGGGGCTTACGTCATCTTTATCCGTGAAAGCATCAAGGTTTCCGGAAATCTCCTGAGGCTCTCTCTTGTATTCACTGATAAAGCGGTAGAGGAACACCGCTATCTGTTCTCTCGTTACGGATGCGGCCGGATCAAATCTGCCGTCACCCGTGCCGGTGGTGATTCCGTTTTTATACGCCCACATTATAGCGGGAGCACACCAATCGCTCTCCTTCACATCTGTGAATATGTCCGAATACTCTGCCTCGGGACAGGGCCGCCCCGGTGTGTTCTTGAGGGTGATGGAGGCGTCCGTCTGGTTCGTGATGGTGATTTTGAGGGCCACATTCTCACCCACAATGAAATCCTTGCGGACGGGCTGAAGTTGCATTTCAATCTGTGCATGCGCCTGGAAGCCAAGCAGCAGGCAGAACATGGTGAGCAGGAGTCGGTATATGTTTTTCATGAGATTCAAGAGGTGGGGTTATTCCGGGAAAGCAATGCGGAAACCAGCGGAGGGGGCGCTCCAGTTGCGGTCAGATACCGGGTACACACTGCCCGCGGCATCAATCAGCAGGTAAACCTTGCTGTCATATATCTCCGGCAGGGGTGAGTCCATTTCCGTGCGGCTCCATTCCTGCTGGCAGGGGTAGGAGAGATTTTGTTGCAGCAGCAGCTGCAGCAGGTTGGCTGTGGGAAGCTCCCCGCCACGGAATGCGGCGCAGAGCTGCGCCTGCCAGTATGTTACCCCGCAGACCGGGGCATCCGGGTGGCTCTGCTGCTCGTCCCAGTTTTCTGGTTCCAGGGTGTCCGGTTCTGCGGGAAGCTGTTCCAGCAGGGCATTTTGCTCCTCCTCCGGGGCGGCGGCAAAATCCTGCAGGAACCGGGCATATTCAGCCACGGTGACGGGATGCGAGGACAAGCGGTAATCTCTGCCATCCTGGTGGCACCGGATTCCGGCACCACCGGCTGCGGCCAGGTGTTCCGGCTCTGCTATGCCGAACAGCGAGCCCAGGCAGGTGAGCGTGATGATGAGCGTGACGCAGACAAACAAATACGTGCCCCATATCCGGAAAAATTGCCGGGTGCTGAGCAGCAGCCTGTTGTTTGCGAGCTTGTGGTGCAGGGTGTTTTCTGAGGCTTCCTGCCTGCTGGTTTCCAGTTGGTTGAGAATGGTGCTGGCGGTATCTCCGATGGATTTCCAGCTGAGCCATTCGCCCTCGTACCCTTCATGCATCCACTGTACCAGGGTGGAGACACGCCCCAGGCCGGATTCCTGCTGCTGCGGCAGGAGTCTCCAGAGCGCGGCTGCCAGTGCCTGCTGCTGCTGCTGCGGGGAGTAGGAGCCGCCCTCTGCCAGGGGAGAGAGGAAATGGGGAGTGCCTTGCGTTTCAATGTAGATGGAGGAAGAGGCCAAAGGCATGGCGCTGAGATCAACCATGCCGCACAGTTCATACATTTCAGCCGCTGCGCGGATGATGTTGCAGAGGTTTGTGACGGAAAGGGGGCAGCCATCGGCTGCAAGATCAGCCAGGGATTTCCCCTTGGGGAGTTCCTGAGTGAGAAACCAGTGCCCTTCAGCGCACTGGGATTCATACACCGGCGCAACGTGCGGCAGCTCGGATGAAGCTACACGCAGCCTTGATTGTGCAAGAAAGCGCACTTCTTCCTCATGCGAGGCCGTGGGGGAGAGAACCTCCAGCACCACGGCACGCTCCACATGCGGCTGGTGGGCTTCATACAGTGCGGTATCGGCACGGAGTTCGAGCAGGCGGGTCAGGGTGTATACCCCCAGCTGGTGCGGCAAATCTGGAAAAATCGGTATCATTCGGGCAGGGGCAGTTCTGGCAGGAAATCTGAAACAGGCATGGCTTCCTCGTAATCCGGCACCAGGCCGTCATCCGGCAGCAGGGAATTAGCAGGCGGATACTGGCGGCGGTTGCGGGAATTGAGACGTTGTTCCTGGAGGATGAGAGCAGAGGGGGAGCTGATACAGTCCAGCGGTTCGCCCTTGTAGTAAAGCTTGGCGGTGAAGCCGTAGTAGCGGATATCACCGTAGGCATCCATTTCCTCCTGCGTGAGCGGTTGCAGCTTATAGGAAACCTCCAGGTTTTCTTCCCATGCCTCCCAGCTGGGGTTTTCATTTGACCATTTCCACTCGACCTGCCCGCGGCTGAAAGCAATGCGGCGGCCATTCACCATATCGAAAAACTGGATGTGGATGTATAAATCATCCTGCCGCACGGATTCGCCCGGCGCCAGCATCACGGGCAGCAGCATGCTGACTTGTTCGCCCTGGTCGGGGGAGTAGCTGTGCTTCTGCTGGTGCGGCCCGAAGGAAAGCTTGCCGCGCATGGCTGAGGCCTGGTCAAAGCCATAGGTAAGCCGCTGGGCGGCGCGCTGGAAATAAATGCCGGCGCGGTCGCGCATCTGGAATACCTGGGTGTAGTACTCTCGGGCTTTCTTCGGGTTGAGCAGCTTGTCGTACGCCATGCCGAAGTAATAGAGCAGGGCGGGATGCCCGGCAGAAAGCATACTGCCTTCCTCCAGGCACAGAATGCATTGGCGCATATCTCCGGCCGTCATGGCGGCCACGCCCTGGCGGATGAGACTGTCCAGGTCTTCCCTCTCTTCTGTGCTCAATTTGCTGTTGGCCTCCTGTTCAGCCGGGGATTCCTGCCGGGGGGTGGGTTCTTCCGCTGAATCCGGAAAATCAAATCCTCCTTCCTGCGCCAGGATGGTTTCCACATCGCGCACCCGCAGGGGCGGCGGCGCATCGGTATCTGGGGCGGTGTTTTCGGCCGTGCTGGCTGCAATACCGGCAGAACCCTGCGTGTTAAGCTCCATCCGGGCCAGCTCTCTGGCCTCGATGACTGCCAGCTGGGCGCGGGATACTTCTAATGAGCGTTCATAGGCCATATCCAGCCGGCGGGTGACGCCTACCCCCAGCATGGCCAGTTCCACGGCAATGGTGGTGATGAGCCCCGTGGCCACCACGCGGCGGCTTACGAGGGCATGTAACAGCTTTCTGCTGCAGCGCCGGGAACGCAGCAGCAGAATGCGGGGAGCTTTGCAGATAAACTGCTTAGCCAGCTGTTTTCTCTGTTTGCTCATATTCCAGAATCTCGCCCTGGTAACGCGCCAGGAGAGCGTTCATGAATTCCTCGGCAGGTTGTCCGGCTGCCGGGTCAAATCCACCGTAGGTCATGCCATCGAGGCGAATCTTTCTGCCATTCACGGTGGCGTAGGCAATGCCCTTGAATCCCTTGCCCCACTGGCGGAGGTCAAGGCGGGAGATGTCTGCCACCTGGAAGGTCTGGCCACAGGCGGTCACGGTGTCTCCCCGCAGGCTCATCACGCGGCTGCGGGTGCGCAGGATGAAAAAGATGATGATGGCGCTGATGCACATGCACACCCCGCCGGCAATCCACTGCTCGCGGATGGCGGCTGTGTCATAGGGATGCTCAGCGGGCTTGACCGGGTAGTGCATGCGTGCGGTGTAGGCGGTCCAGCATTCGGCCCAGCTTTTGCTCATGGCGGCGTGGTCGGCTGCTTCAGCCGGGGTGGTGCGGGCGGCGTCGCAGTTGGCGGGCAGGGGGTATTTGCCCTCAACTATCCATTCACCCTCCACCTGTTCGGCGCTGATGAGCGGCTGCATTGCTTTTTCGGCTTTCCATGCGGTGGCGGCGCTGGCGTCCTTGCCCAGCTCTGCAAATGCCTGGTAGGAGAAATATACTTCGTTGGCTTTGCGGTAACCTATGGCGCCATCGTAGAAAAAGTAAAGACCGAAGCCGAAGAAGGCTGCCAGCACAATGGCAAAGCGTACAAAGGTATCCCGCGTGGGGCGGCAGATTATGGAGGTGGTTGTCATCTGCGCGTCATTCTACCACAGTGCTGGCCATCTGCATAGCGAAAAATGCCGGTTGGCGCGCATACTGACGCGCGAGCGCGTGTGACGCAATAAAGGCTTGCGTTCTGGACGGGTTCTTGGTAATCTGGCGGCGTTATGAAAGCGCTTTTCCGGGGATTCATACTGACCATCAGCATGGTGGCTTGTGCTCAGGAGGTGGAACCTGTTCCCATGGAGCTTGACCCCCTGGCGCTGGATGTGGTGGAAACCGCAGGCGTGCTGGATACGCCCCGCCCGCTGGATGAGGAGGATACCGCAGAGGAGGTGGAGCCGGCGGTGGCGCTGAATGTGCCGCGTGACCAGACCCGCGTGGCGGTGCTCGGCTATCATAACTTCAGTAAGACCGCCCCGGTGACCCAGATGCTGATACGCACATCGGAGTTCCGCGAACAGATGGAATATATCCGCCGCAATGGGCTTACGGTCATCAGTATGCAGGATTTTCTGGAATGGCGGCTGGGCACGCGCACTCTGCCTGCGCGTTGCGTGCTCATCACGCTGGATGACGGGTGGAAGAGTGTGTACACCGAGGCGTTTCCCATTCTAAAGGAATACGGCTACCCATTCACCCTGTTCCTGTACACGAATTTCCTCAGCGGCCGGGGCGACAGCCTGACCCCGGCGCAGGTGCGCGAGATGCAGGCCCACGGTGCCACTGTGGGCAGTCACTCCGTGAGCCATCTCTACCCCAGCAGCTGGAAAAAGCGCGAAAAACTGGGGGCAGAGGCCTATGCCGAACTGGTGGATGCGGAAGTGGGCGAGTCCCAGAAGAAGCTCAGCGAGCTATTTGGAGCGGTCAATACCTATTGCTACCCGGGTGGTTACCACACTCCGGCCATGGTGGAACGCCTGGCTGGCCATGGCTATGTGGCCGCATTCACGGTGATTCCCGGCAAGGTAACCGTTTCTGAAGCAGCGCTGGAAATCCCGCGCTACATGATTTTCGGTAACAATTCCTCCGTATTCCGCGCGGCAATGGATTTTCGCGTGGCCCAGCTGGGCACGGTGGTGAGCACCGGAGCCAGCCCCGGCACGCTGCCCACCAGCACGCCGCCCCCTCCTTTCCTGGTGAGCCCCAAGCCCGAGGAAACCGTGGCTCCCGATTTCCCTGCCATTACTGCCTACATGAGCGGGGTGGCCGGGGTTGATTTTTCAACCGTTCAGATGAAAGTGAGCGGATTTGGCCGTGTGCCCGCCAAGGTGGATAAGGCCACACGCGCCGTGCAGTGGGTGCTGCCCTGCCGCATCTACATGCCGAACCTCTCCGTGCACGTTACCTGGAAGAGCACTGAGGGCACCAGCCACAAGGCTGAGTGGTCCTTCAGCATCGACCCCAACGCGCCGATTAAAACAGTAAATACAACACCATAAACCAATGGCAACCGAAGAGAAACCCCAGACCGAAGCTGAGGTGAAGCCTGCTGCTCCCAAGAAACAGCGCGCCCCGCGCAAGAAAGCGGCAGCCACCCAGGCCAGCGGAGATGCCGGCGCTCCTGCCGCCTCTGCCGAAGCCGCAGCTCCCGCCCCGGCTCCTAAGAAACAGCGCGCCCCGCGCAAGAAAGCAGCCAAGCCTGCCGCTGAAGCTCCCGCACCTGCGCCGGAGAAGCCCGCTGCCGAACCTGCCCCCGTGCAGGAGCAGAAGCCCCAGGAACAGCAGCCCCGCAAGGAGCAGCGTCCGCAGAAGAACAAGCCGCAGAACAAGCCCTTGCAGACTGCACCCGCCCCGGTGCAGGAGAAGCCCGCCGAGAAGCGCGAGGAAAAGCCGGCTGAGCGTCCTTCCGACATTGAGAACCCGGATGCTGCCCCCCAGCTTCCCCCGGCCCCCGGCTTTGCCGCTCCTGAGATTGTGGGGGGCAACGAGGGCGGCTCCGGCAACCGCCGCAAGCGCCGCCGCAACCGCAACCGC
>JAFNWZ010000338.1 GCA_017379255.1 Akkermansia sp.
CCATACGAAGAATGGTATGAGGTGCTCCGCCCGGACACCGACGATGCCCTGTTATCAGTGATACTCAGGGAACCATTATGATTCAATTCCAGCGTTGCATTATCCTCTATGTAGATGGCACCGCCATACACCGTGCTGGATGAACCACCCTGACTGGATGACAAAGACTCATTGCTCTGGAAAAGCACCTCATCATTAGCATTCAGCTGTACTGAAGCCCCTGCACCCACGGCCAGGGCACCACCAAATGTATTCCCTGCGGAATAGGTACTGTTCCTGGCAATGGATTGCGCCTTGTTGGAGATGAATTCCAGACTGCCATTCCCGCTGATATTGATGCGGGTGCCTTTGCCGGTGTATATGGCACCGCCATAACAATCGTACGCAGACTGCTTATCAAAGTTGGCTTCAGAGATATTCCCCTGGAATACCACAGAGTTATTCCCGGTGAGGATAATTCCGCCTTCGCCATTTGTGACGCTGCCGCCCAGCTCACTGCCGCCAACATACAATGCTCCACCCATAGGGGCGTATGTTGTCACATACGCATTCGAGCCCTGCACCGTAAACACCTTGTTACCGGTGAAGCTTACATTCTTGTTATCCGCAAAGGAAATGACAGCCCCGCGCTTGCCATAAATCGCACCGCCACTGGTATCATTCCTGGTGGAGCTGGCAGTATTGGCGTCGAACGCAACATCATTATTGTTACTGAATGTCAGCGAGCCATTGCCAGATACCAGGAATACACCACCATTACCACGGGTATCATAGAAACGGGAATTAGAGGCAAAGTACAGACTTCCGTTGTTATGGAACAGGCTAGTGCCTGTGAGATACCCGAATGCACCGCCATTGAAATCGCTGTATGCAGTGTAGGAAATACCCGTTGCAGAAAGAGAGCTCAGGTTCTCAACCGTGAGCGAGCCGTTTGAAAATACCCGCATCGTTGAATCCGATATGCGGAGAGATGACAGATTCCCGGCATCTGCGCTGGTGATATACCAGGAACCGCTGCCGCCTTTCAGATTCGTGCTGAGCCCATCTGCTACAACGCCTCCCTCCTCTGCTGCAATTTTGAATGCTACATTATCGGTGGTGGAATATGCCTTGAAATCCTCCCAGCTGTCAGCCGAGACAACGGTATAGCCATCAGGAGTCGTAATTGATTCGGGCATGCTCATGCCTGGCTCTGCACCCATGGCAGGAAGCGCACAGATAACCAGCAGGACAAGACGGTATAAAGGGGTAGGCAGATGGAGTTTCATTTCCAGAGATAGTTAAACAGACGCGCAACATATTACCCTCCCCCGCAAACACATGTCAAGCATATAATTTCAATAATTTACGTTTTTTACACCAAAACGACCAGCCACCGCAGCGCGGCAGCTGGTTGTTGTTTTCTTCTCAGATTTTTCCCGGAATCACTTCTGGCGCGCGTAGCCAGGGCAGCCAGCGCTAGCAGGCTCAATGTTGCAGCGGCCGGCCCAGGGCCCGCCAGGGTGCCGTCATTTGCCACAACACATCTGTATACAAGGTTATAGAAGGTGCGAAGTGGGAATTACGAAGTTTATAATTCGGTCAGCCCTGAACGTCTTTCTTGGAAATCTTCTGCTGTTCGCGGTTGGCGAGGGCTATCTGCAAAGCGTTGGCCATGTTGTGGAAAAAGACGTAGAAGGCCGGGCCGATGTAGGCCAGAGGATGCACATACCACTGGCTGGCGATGTAGAGCGTGAGGATGGTGTTCTTCTGCCCCAGGCATTGGGAGCATTCGCGTTTCAAGTCCCTGCCCCCCAGTTTGTAGCCCGCCACAAAGCCGGTGATGCATACCACCAGCGAACCCAGCACCATGGGCAGCATGTGCCACCAGCTGATATCCATTTCCAGCACACGCTGTGTGCCCACACCGGCGATGATGGTGAGGTTCACAATCCAGATGCCGAGCGAGACATCGCGCAGGCGGGCCGGCCATGCCTTGCAGGGGGGATGCACCCAGCGCAGCACGATGGCCACCAGCGCCGGGATGCCCAGCACGGTGCCCAGCTGCATGGCCACCTTGGCAGCCAGTTCGGTGTAGCAGAAGCCTTCCACCTGCACCACAAAGGGCATGAGCAGCGGCGTGACCAGGCCGAACACTATCTGGCTGAGGACCAGGGCCGTGGTGGTGAATTCCACATTGCCGCGCAGGAGGTTCACGATGACCGGGGCGGCAATGGCCACCGGGGCTATGCCGCAGAAAAAGAGCGATTCCGCCAGCACCGGGTAGCCCAGCGCGCGGGCGGTTGCCCAGAAGCCCATACCGATGAGCTGAATGCCCAGCAGCAGCCAGAGGTGCATGCGCTGCGGTTTGAGGCGTGCCACCTCAATGCCCATGAAGGTGATGCTGAGCATGAGCGCCACACTGGCAGGGAGATACGCCCCCAGCGGGGTAAGCTGCTGATGAAAGAGGCCTCCCACCAGGAAGGCCACTATCATGGAAATACTGCGGATGTGCTTCTTCATCAGGCTTCCGGCTTGGGTTCCGCCTTGCGCATTTCAATCACCGCAGCGGTGGCATCATCGGCCTTGGGCTTGGGGTAGGAAATGCGGTTGTGGTGCATGGTGCGGATGGTGGCAAAGAACGATTCCTTAAGACGCTCAATCTCACCCAGCGTAAGGCCGCAGTCCTGCAGGTGGCCATCCAGGATACGCCCCTTGAAGATGCCGTTAATCATGGTGCGGATATCTTCCTCTGTGGGGTGCTGCAGGGAACGCGTGGCGCTTTCCACGGCATCTGCCATGCTCACGATGCCGCTCTCGCGGGTCTGGGGAATCGGGCCTTTGTAGGTGAAGATGGATTTATCAACCTCCACCGGGCAGGTGTCGATGAGCCCCTCCTCGAACTTGGCTTTTTCCTCCTCATACTGGTCAAGCGCCTTGCGGTAGAAGAAATAGGCGGTGGAGACACCGTGGTGCTCGCGGATCACGTTGATGATGCGGATGTTCAAGCCGTGCGACTGGGCCAGCTCCACGCCCTCGGTCACATGCCCGGTGATGATGCGAGCGCTGGCCTCCGGGGTGAGCTCGGCATGCGGGGTGTTGGACTGGTCCGCAATGTTCTCGGCAAAATACTGCGGGTTGGTAATCTTGCCGATGTCGTGGTAAAGACCGCAGACACCAGCGCGGGTCACATCTGCCCCGATGGCCTCTGCCCCGGCCTCCGAAAGACGCTGCACCACCAGGCTGTGGTGGAAGGTGCCGGGGGCGACAATCTGCAGCTTCTTAAGCAGCGGGTGATTCATGTCTGCCCATTCCAGCCAGGTGATGGGGGTGGAGATGTTGAACAGGCGTTCCAGTGCAGGCATCATGCCGCCGATGAGGGCAGCCAGCACAAAGTTCACGCCAACAGTCACGGCAAGCTCCAGGGCGAAGCCGGTGACATTGAATCCATCCGTGAATCCGCGCAGGGGAATGGGCTCATTTGTACCTGCGGCATCAAGGCTGAGCAGCAGGTAAACGGAAGTGAATGCAATGGCGCTGGCCACAAAGCCCGCGCGCAGAATCTGCTCGCGCTTGTGTACCCGGCCAGATACCAGGGCACACACCGTTCCCGTGACAAAGCTCACCGCGCTGTAGTTCAGAATCACGGCGGCATCCGTCCCCTCCGGGAACATCGTCACGCCGAAAATCGTGCAGCAGAGCGCCGTAAACGCGCCCAGGCGGCGGCCAATCATCACAGCCAGCACGGTGGGCGCCAGCGCATACGGCAACCAGAGCAGCACCTGACCCTCCATGTTGAAGCCAGGAATCACAGCCTTAAGGGCGCAGACTCCGGTCATGATGAGCAGCTGCACCACAATCATGCTCACCAGCAGGAAGGTGCGGCGCACGGTCAGCTGCTGCGGCAGGCGGGACAGATACGCCAGCAGCAGCAGGCCCAGGGAAGTGAGCACCAGCCAGATGACGCGGAACGCCGCGTTCCACACATGCGCGGCAGACGAAGCCGCAATAAAGCAAAGAGCCACAAGTCCCAGCAAGGCAACACCCAGCATCACCTGTGTGCCACCCTTGAAGCGCACACCGGGTTCATCGCCCGAGCGGGTCAGTTTATTCAACAGTTGAGTCATATAGAAAGCCGGTTATCTCAGGTTTGTCCCTATCGGCGTGCGGTGGATTATACCAGAGGCATTATCTGCTGGCAAGATAAAACTCCTTGCATCACATGCTACCGTCTGGCGCTTAAGGCTTCACGGAATGAACTTCCAGCCACCCAGCTTTACCATCTCATCAAATGCCGTCTGGGCATCGGACTCGCCACGCTCCTCAGCCATGCGCAGATACATGCGGGCACGGGCGGGTTCAGAAGCCTTGGATGCATTGCCCAGCTGCGCCAGCACGGCCATGAGCGTATACGCCCTGGGTACACCCGCGGCCGCCGCTGCGGATAAATGGCTGAGCGCTTTCGGCATGTCTGCCTGCACCCCGCTGCCATTGAAATATAAATCTGCCAGCGCCAGATTCGCAAAAGCCACCCCGGCATCCACCAGCTGGCGGAGCACCTGCACACCGCGCCCGGCATCAGCAGCGCAGCCCCGCCCAGTGGCAAGGCAGTAGGCATAAGCCACACCACCCCGCGGATCACCGGCATCTGCCGCCCTGCGGTATAATTCACAGACGCGTTCAGCCGGGTATTTCTCCGGCTGCTTGTGGTATTCGCCAGCCAGCGGGACCAATGCCGGGGTATACCCCAGCAGCACAGCTCTCTGGAACAGGCGGATGGCCGCGACGGTATCCTGCACAACCAGCGGCTTTAACCCTTCCGGCAGTTCTGCCCCCGGCAGGGTCATAGCCGCCAGATGCGCCAGGGATTCCGCATGGTCCCGCTCTGCGGCCTGTTTCAGGAAATCATACCCCAGAGCATCCTTCCCCTGCTGCAGGTAGTACATAGCCAGCAACCCAGCAGCCCCTGGGCTGCCGTGAGATGCGGCCTGGAGCACCCATTCCTGACTCCGGGCCTCATCATCACGCGCCGCAAGAGCCGAAAGGAATTCCTCCACATAATAATTCTGGCGTTTCAGCTCTGCCTCCACGGCGGGCGCTGGGGCTCCCTCCTTCTCCAGCCGCCCGGAAAGCAACAAATACGCAGCCCTTGCCCGAGGGCTGTTTGCCTTGCAGGCCTGCATCAGATACTCCATCCCTTTCTTCTCATCTGCCGGCGCCCCCACACCACTGCCGCACCAATGCGCCATTTCCAGCACTGCCGGAATATACCCCGAGGCCGCCGCCTGCTCCATGGCTGCGCGCAGCTTCACCGCCTGCGGGTCGGTTTCCGGGTCAAGCCCCTGCGCCTGCAGCTGCTGCAGCGTCTGGCCTGCCTGCCAGGTGAGCGCCACAGGATGCCCGGCATCTGCCGCGCGGTGCATCATGCGCCAATATGCCTGCTCATCTCCCCCGGTTGCCTCCAGCACCGCCGCGACCACCGGCCCGAGATTTTCGGATTGCTTCTCTTTCACCTCATCCAGCGCAGCCTGAAACACCGCCTGGGCATCCACCACCTGCGCCGTTACCGGAAAAAGAGCCACCGGGAGTACATACAATAATTGCTTCATTGGGCTATACTACCCCTAACAGCAATGACTTGCAAGCTGTTTCTCCAACATTTCCGGAAATCTAAATAAGAATCATTCTTTTCTTATGCTTGACTAACAGGCGTTTTACAGATAAATTCAAAGCATGGATACAGACAGCAGGAAAAGCACAGCCGCATGGTCTTCCGTCATCTGGAGCGGTATTCTCGCTGCCACGAAACTGGTGGTGGGCATCATGACCGGCTCGCTTGGTATTCTTTCCGAAGCGCTGCACAGCTGCCTCGACCTCGTAGCCGCCGGTGGCACGGTCTATGCGGTCAAGGTTGCCGCCCAGCCAGCTGATAAAGACCACCCATACGGCCATGGCAAAATCGAAAACCTCATGGCGCTGGGCGAAACCCTGCTGCTGCTCTGCACGGCGGGCTGGGTCATCATGGAAGCAGTGGAGCGTCTCATGAGCGATGACCCGGAGGCCCTCGCCGTCACCTTCTCGTACTGGGCGTTCGGCATCATCATCCTTTCCATCACCGTGGATGTGAACCGCGCCCGCATGCTCAAACGCGTGGCAAAGGAAACCCGCAGCGCCGCCCTGGAGGCAGATGCCGCCCACTTCGCCACCGATATCTGGAGCAGTGCTGCCGTACTGCTCGGCATCACCGGTGCCGCCGTGGCAGACATGACAGTTTCCGGCAGCTGGCTGCACTGGTTCCTCGTGCGGGCAGACGTCTTTGCCTCCCTGGTTGTCGCCGGGCTCATTCTGCACGTCTGCAAGGAACTGGGCATGGAATCCATCGGCAACCTCATGGATAAACAAAGCAGCGAAGCCAGCGAGAAAGTACGCACCCTCATGGCCGAACGCATGCCCACCTACCCGGTTTCCCGACTCCGCGTCCGGGAATCCGGCTCCCACTACTACGTTGACATGGCCGTGCAGGTTCCCCACAGCCTGCATGTAGATACCGCCCATGAAATAGCAGATGCCATTGAAACCCTGGTTGCCAGCGCCCTGGAGGGCGCAGAAACCATGGTGCACATGCACCCCGCCGAACACCTGCCCGAAACGCCGGAGTTCATCATCCGGCGGCTCGCCCTCTCCCACCGCTTCGGTGTGCACGGGCTCGTACTCCAGCATACCGATGACGGGCAATTCGTCATTGCGGTTGACCTGGAGCTACCCTCCCATGCCACGCTGGAATCCTGGCAGGTGGCCATCGAAGCCTTCCGCAGCGAAGTGAAGCGCAGCCTCAAAGCCGATGTGGTAGCGCTGCATGTCGAACCCGACCTGCGCCATCTGCCAGCATCCGCGCTTGAAATGCCCGCCGACTGGGAGGACCAGGTTCGCGCCGCCATGATTCAGCGCGGCGCCCCCCTGCCCACCAGTATCACCTGCCACAGCTGCGGCCAGGAACGCCTCTGCATCATCACCATTCCGCAGGAAAACAAGCTCACCGTCGAGGAAAGCCACACCCGCCTAACCAAGCTCAACAAAAAGCTCGCCGAGCGCCTCCCTGCCGTGGCCCGCATCATGGTGACTTACGCGGAATAAGCTTGTTGCCAATTCTCACTTCACCGGCCTAGCCCCCAGAACAGCCTTGCCTCCTTTTTCGATGCAGGAGTCATGTATCGGCTACGGAGCAGCGTCAAATCCCGGTGTCCCATCTCCAGCTGCAACTCCGGCAGATTGCGGAAATGCGCCGCATGATAACTCGCAAAAGTATGGCGGCACACATCCGGCTGCCAATGCGTAAATCCCGCCGCGCGGCGTAGCTCCAGCCAGCGGTTCTGCCAGTTGCGCGGCACCCGGCAATCGTTTTGCTGCATTCCCGGCAGCAACCGCAGCGGCACCACGCGGCCGCCCCCCGTCTTGCTCTTCTGCGGGCGGATAATGACCTGCCGTTCCTCCCAGCACACATCTGCGGCAGTCAACCTCTCCACCTCTGCCGGACGCACCCCGCTGTAAAGCAACAGACTCAGAGAAAAGCGCATATCGCGGAACCGCCGCACCTGCACAGTCTCCCGCAACCGTTCCACCTCATCATTAGATAATGGTTCTATCGGCTTTTCCTCCACCGGCGGCGCCTCAATACGCGCCACCGGATTCACATCGCAAAGCTCCCGCCGGAAACCATAGGCAAAAATACTGTGCAATATCGCCCTGCCCTTGCGGTAGCTGTGTGCACTGTGCCCGAATGCTACATCCAGAATCCGCCGGCACTGCGCCGTCGTCATCGCCCGCAGTGGCAGCTGCGCCACACCCTCCACCTTCAGCATTTTCCGTACATAATACCGCAAATCACGAGTCGTCGTCGGCCTCCGCGCCGCCCTAGCCTCCACACTGGCCCAGGCAACACGCTCAAAACATTCCGTCCGCTCCGCAGCCTGCACCGCCGCAATCCCCTCGCGCATCACCCGCCGCAACAACGCCAGCAACTCCACCCTCCCCAGTCCCTCTGCCCGCGCACCGAGCCCCTCCACGAATTCCATCACCAACCTTGCAGCATCCACACCACCCAACGGCAGCGCCATCATCATCTTGTTTATTGTTTGTGTGTTCATAGTTATAGCATACGACATGCTGTAGCATTGTAACTTAATATATTATGTTGAGAGTGCCCGCCTTTGAGGAAAGATGAGTCTACCTTATGATTAATGTTTGTTCGTAAGGTGTAGTTCCCTTATCATTATTTTTTCAGCAAAACC
>JAFNWZ010000339.1 GCA_017379255.1 Akkermansia sp.
ATTTCCAGGCGGGCATCCTGAGCCAGGTGCAGCGTACCTCCGGCGGTATTTCCATTTTGCATCGCTCCATCCACGTTGGTGATAGAGTTTTCTGCACCGGTAAGAATAACCTCACCAGCAAGAGTTGATAACATGGAATCAAGCTTCATGTTACCACCAACTGTCAAGCTGCCGCCACCATGTTTCACGAGGGAGTTACCGGTTATATCCCCACCGATAGTACCACTCTTACCACTATTAACATGCCAATCGGTCGTACTCGCAGATACATGCACATTGCTGTTGACTACGGTGCCATTACCATTAAATACCAACTGGCTGTTCGATGAGGTTAAGAGGAAATCAGGGCAGTCATCGCCAAAAGTGGACTCGTTGAGCAGAATGCGCCCTTGCACCAGCTCCACCACACCGCCAAATGAGCTGAAGTCAAAGGCGGTACCATTACCTTCCACATTGTATTGAAGCACCACAGCGCCTTCTCCACTTACATTTGTAAGCTCCACCGATTTGCCTGCCGCACTCAGATCGAGCCTGCCACCCTCATTCACCACCAGCGAAGCCCCCGATGTAAGCATATTCATGGCGTCACTTCCCAGAACAAGCGAACCAGCACTCACCATCATGGTACCGCTGTACTTTTCCATGCTCCCATTCAGGCGCAGATTACCTGCGCCTTCCTTGTTCAGCTTGCCCGAACCTTCAATACCTGTGTCAACTGTAATAGTATAACCATTGGT
Organism: Akkermansia sp.; assembly: GCA_017379255.1. Taxonomy (GTDB): domain Bacteria; phylum Verrucomicrobiota; class Verrucomicrobiia; order Verrucomicrobiales; family Akkermansiaceae; genus Akkermansia. Next base: position 738 of record JAFNWZ010000339.1, read on the forward strand.
ATCAAAGACGGTCGCACCGACCATCTGCATGACGCCCCCCCGGGCAGTAATACTGAAATCCGCAGTCGCAGCAATTGTACCATTGCCCAGTTCTACAGTATCGTCCGCAGCAAAACCGCTGATACCACCACTGCCGATATTAACCGTCGCACCATCCAGGATGAAACTATCAGCATTGTTCGTGGTGCTACTGAACAAAATGCCCTTCAGATAAGCCTCACCTGCGAGCGCCTCAAAACGGCCAGCAGAATCCCACCCCATGTGGAGACTGGTCCTCAAAGCCGAGATTTCACCACCATTGAGTACTAGACTTGCATCGCTACGTCTCCAATGAGCAAGCAAGAAGGAAGTGTCTGTTTTATCTGTATCTGTATCACCAGTAACAATCAGGCGGGCACCTTCACCAATGCTCACAATGGACGGTTGATCATTGTCCGTATTACCGGAAACAAAACGTGTGGTTGTCACAGTTGCCCCATCAAGCAAATTCACCGTTTTCTTACCAACAGAGAATACCTCCGTTTCAACTGTTCCGGATATGTCTGTGATACCTGCCCCCTTGAATACAGCATCCCCCTTCACTTCCAGCTTAGAGGCAGCATCTGTACTGATATGGTCAATATTCAAGGTATACTTACCTGCATTATTGAGCAACAGAGAAGCCCCGTCCCTCAGATGCACCTGTGCCAGGTTCATATCATTCGACAGGGCAAGCGTGTATGCATTGCGCTCGAATATGACACCATCCCCCTGCAGATAATTCTGAGCAGAGTTGTCCGAATCTCGTTTCCAGGAAGAGTCCGCATTCAACTCAACCTCGGCTCCGCCACTCCATACCAGGTCATCATAGTGCTCGCCGCCGATATACTTCACCTGACCGCCGGACAGGAACTCGAAACGGGCATTGTGGGCACAAGCAGAATCTATACTGATATTACCGGCAGACCATCCCCGGAGGACAGCACCCTGCGCCGAGGTATCAAACACGGTATAGACATTTCCCTCTTCCATTTCACCCAGCACCAGTCTGGCATTATTGCCAAACGTAACCGTGGCGCCGGCGGTAATATCCAGATGCGAGTTTGCCAGATTCATCCCAGCCAGATCCAGAACACCGTTTATAGTGGAGGCTCCCAATGTTCTGGAACCGGAACCGCCCAATGCCAGAGTGCTGCCGGAAGCCACGTTGACGCTTCCGAGATTCAGCGCTCTATCCGAACGGAAGCCAAGTGTACCGCCATTCACCGTTACCGATGGAAGGGTAGTATCACTATTCAGGACAAACTCCTGCGTATACGCGCCGCTTTTCTGCACGCCCACCATAAGGCTTCCTGTATAAGTAGCCACATGAGTAGCGTCAGAATAAGCCCCGGTTAATCGCAACATGGGAGTTCCTCCATAGTAAGCTTTAATCGTACCATTTCCTCTGACTGAATCGACCTCCAGATGCGAGTCTTCATACGTGAGCCATATTGTCCCCCCCTGCTGGTACACCTCTCCACGTCCCAGATTATTTGATTCATACACAAAGAGGTTACCAACTTTGAGTATCGTTCCGCCAGTGTGGGAATTATTAATACCATACGGATAAATGCTCACCGTGCCTCCCTGTAATTCGACAGAGAGCGGCCCAGTCTGTCCATCACTGAATCGAGAATAAATATTGACTACCCCTCCTAAACAAACCTGGCCATTACCACTAATAGCACTCTTCAAATCGCCATTTACTGTAAGAGACAAACGGCTACCATCCTTAATGGAAACAGCGTCAGAACGGGTTCCCCAGTTGGTGACGGCAAGCTCTCCGCCACCGGTGAGCACCAGATTCTGCCCGTCGTTATACGATTGGAGCGCAAGCTTGCCCGCCTTCACATCGATATTACCGGCATTAGAAAGGCTCCCGGATATCGTAAGGGTGCCTTCACCACTCTTGGTCAACGTATTATTCCGGGCATCCACTGCACCGCTGATGGTAGCAGACCAACCGGAAACCACATTGATGGTAGAATCAGACTGCAGGGTAACCGGGCCCTTCATGTTGACATTTCCCGCCAGGGACAACGCGCCCTGGTGAGTTGCGCCAGCCATACCCGCCCCGGAAAGAACAAAAGCAGAGTCATGAGAACTCCCCGTCGCATACTGAGCACCGGAGTTCACCTGTATCGTCGCAGCATCCAGCTTACCTCCAACAGTTACAGAACCAGATGTCACCTGCAGTTTGGAAAGGTTGGTATAATTTCCCCCGGTAATAGACTCCTCACCACTCCACTGCAGTTCCAGAGTTGCCGAATCTGCGCCATCAACACGACGCAGCAGTGCATCTGCACCGTGGGTAATCACATGCCCACCGGTGATGTAGACATCTGCATCTATGCTTCCCTTCAAATCCAGGCTTGCTCCGGCATTCTGCTGAATTGTCACGCGACCGGTCTGCTCAGCCGAAGAATCTGAAATCCGGCTTCCCTGTGCCATGCTCAGCCCGTGCAGTATCTGCGAGGTGCCGGACAGCTCCAGAGTAGCTCCTTGGTTCAAAGTCACGCTCGATGCGGAGTCCAGCGTCCCATTCTGCACCACTTTCAGCTCAACAGAACCGGAAGTTCCGGGAAGAATCGAGGTATCGCCCCCCTGCACCAGAACCCTTCCCGTAAGATTGCTGAGATTATTCAGAACAACAGCCCCACCTTCAAACCCCTGGTTGTCCACCACAAGATCATGAGCACCACCTATAGCAGAATTCACCGTCAACGTACCAGTAAGGCCACCAAAGCGATATGCACCGCCTGTTGCAAGGCTGATGTTTCCGCTGTAGGCCACATCTCCCTCTGCCCCCAGTGCCACCATGGGGTTATCGGCCAGCGATATATCCCCCATACCGGGCTGCACAAGCAGTGAGCCCTGGAAACCAGGCGCCATCACAGACTGGGTATTCACCCGCACTCCATAACCGCCGGTCAAATACACATTCTGCGCAGCCGCAGCATCGGCAAAAAGCAAAGTGCTGCCCCCCTGCGCATTCACCGTGGCGGTGAAGGCATTGCCGGCATGGGTAAGAGTCACCGTGCCTGCCCGCAGATTCAGGTTAAATTCCCCGGTAAAGCCGCTGTTCACCACCAGATGACCACCGGCGCCTCCCAGGTTCAGATTTCCAGACGGCGTAACCAGCTCAGCTGCGTTGCCATACTGCACCGTTTCACCAGCAAGAGCGCCTACATACAAGCCGCTGTGCTGGCTCATATCCAGCATTGAACCCATATCGGCATTCAATCCAAGCGTACCAGTAGAGGCGGAATCAATGAGCGCCAGGGTATCCGCTGCTGCAGCCGGCTGCACCATCACACCGCCGGCATTCACCAGCCAGCGGTTTGTAGTATCTTCTGCTGCAGCACCACTGAGTTCCAGTATACCACGGTTGAGTACCTTGTTTACCCCGGCGTCCACCGTTCCGCTGAAAGCAAAGCTACCGCCCTGGGCACCGGTATCCACCGTCATAGTTCCCGTTCCCGTGACAGCACCGGCATATTGCAACCTGGAATCAACGCCGGCATTAAACGCTACGGAGAAGGTACCCCCATTGAGATGCACATCTCCCTTGTGCCCGAAATAAGCACTGTATTTGCCCGTGTCTTCAAGATTCAGGCCGCCCTCCACATACTCCATCTGGTGGCGCACCCCTTCACGCATCACAAACGTACCGCCCTGCTGCACCGTCACATCACCCGTGAGGCGGGCATGACTGCCCAGTTCAAAAACGGCATCCTTCCCCACGGCCACGTTCATGGCTGCATCTGCATAATGCCAATCATCCGCATGCGTGTAACGCCCGGTAGAAGACGGCATATCCGAACCCAGACCATGCACCGTATTCGTGCCGGATAATATCACTCGCCCATTTACCACCTGGAGTCCGCTATCTGCATGCTGCAGATTCGTGCGGATGCTGTTGAGCGTCCAGGTTCCACCAGACACATCATACACCACCTTGAGGCTGCTGGTTTCAGAATCAGCAAACGAGCCGCGGAATGTCGTATTTCCGCCCTCGCGGTAGGTAAGCGTGGAACTTCCACTATAGTTGGCAATCAACGCATCTTCCGTAAGAGCATTGATAGAGAAACCCGCTCGGTTGCTTTCCGCAGTCTCGGCGGTAGTGTACCAATCCATACTGCAACCGTTCATATCCAGCGTACCGCCACCATTACCAAAGGTAAAGTCGCGCTTAATCTGGTTAATACCGCTTATGACCACCTTTGCCCCGTTGTTAGCCAGCACATTGTAAGCCGCGTAGCCGCCTTCCCGATTCAGATAAACCGTACCGCTGCCGCCAAGGTTAAGCAGCACATCATTATTTCCCTGCCCCTCAATATACAGATGTCCGGCCCCGGTCTTGCGCCATTCGCGCATATAATCAGCAGAATTGGTCAGTTGCAAATGCACCTCTGCCCCCTCATTAATCACATAGCCGGCATGGTTGAAAAGATTATTCTCACCTGCTGCCGAAACTACCGTATACTTACCCCCACTAAACGCGGCATAACCTATGCCAAGATCCACCGTATCATTCAGAACAATCCTGTTCTGCCCGGCAGATGTGGAAAACAGCAGGTTTTCCGTGAAAAACAACTCCTCTGTCCCTTGCAGCAGACGCCCGCTGTATGTATACCAGTTCTGCGTATCCTTCAAATCGCTCAAATCAGCCCAGGTATTCAAGCCACACCGCAGGCCACAGAACTCCTGCTCCGAATCCCCCAGCTGGATACTACCTGTCCACTGCCCCTCAACGAAACGCTTCACACCATGCAGCCACACTGTCTGTATACCGTTTTCTGATGCAGCACCAGCCATATCAACAGCTACATCATATTTGTGGATGACCCGGTTATATTCCTCTGCATACCCGTTATAAATAGAACCACCGGAGCCATTCATGCCAATAACGCTGCCCCATAACTTGTACTGCGTTCCATCATACACAAAGACGGGACTGCCGGAATCGCCTTCATTGGTCGCATAGGGCAACGGATTTTCCTGATTCACCCCGGCTGATGTAGAATCATAACCATGAGTCACATACACGCCACCGCGATAAGCCCCGCCGGAATAGGGATTATTAACCACCCCTGTCGGTTTGGCAATACCGCCTGTCGTAAAATTATATCCACCAACGGACCAGGAGCTGCCGCTCTGTGATTGGGTTCCGGAGCCGGCATGGTAAAACAAACTCGATTTCGCCAGATTGAACGTTTCTGAATTGCTGGCGCAGGTTATGGCAGGTGTAATATCCGTAAAAATCTTGCTCTCTCTCGTAACTCGCCAATCAGGCACTGAGTTCGTATTATATGCATGGTTGCTATAAATACTTGAATACCTATCGCCTACTGCGGTGTACTGTATAGCATGCTCAGACCCGATACCTGCTACCTCAGAACTGAAATCAGAACTGATTTCCCCATTGTGCCCTACCGTCACAATCATGGACGGAGAAATGGCAGCAGCTGTCGAGTGATAAAAGGTAGATGAAAAATCTATCATTCCCTGCGCCAGCGGAATCACATAATCAGCCTGTCCCCCGGTGTAGCTGATAACGACACCGCCAGCCTCTTCACGGATATGCCTCAGCAGCTGATTAGTCACGCCGACATCATACCGCCCGGCATTCTGACCGAAATCTGTATAAGTGACAAGGGATACATCACCATGCATCGTAGAAGCCATTGCAGGAACTACTACAGATGCGGCAACAACAGCAAGGAGAGACGAACGGAGAGAAAGGGGAAGATGCAGTTTCATAATGGCATAAATCTACAGATTGCGTCCAGCATATCGCATTTTTGATGCGGCGACCAGCAAATACTGCGCATTTCGCAAAAAAACAAGGCGGGACGTGAATGTCAGCACCGCGCAGTCTTCTGCACACATAAAGCCACAAGCAAAGCCGGATATCACAGCATCAAGGCATTACATTATGGATGCGGTATATCGCATCAAAAAGGCGAAGAAAGTGGGTATGGTTACTTCCTCCGCCCCCCGTTCACGCGCAGCGTGAATATCGTTGCCCAAAGGGCAATATCGTTTTTGCCAACGGCAAAAATATCATTCAAGCCGCCGGATTGAATATCGTTATCCCACATATGCCCTGCCCCCTCTATCGCAGCGCAGCCGCGCCGAATGTTGTACATTCTACATTCAAAAAGGAAAGTCACATACTGCGTTTGCTTTACTCGCGCGTAATACCGAAAGGCACCACATCGTACGGCGAGCAATCGGCGGGCCAGACCTCCTCCACCCCGGGGCGATAAACCAGGATGAAACAGACGCGATTCCCCTCCATGGGCAATTCCAAAGTCATGCCAGGGCTGGCCGTGTTCCAGGAATAACCGGCCTTTCCGGCCCATTCCCGGGGCTCCAGATCACTCTCCTCATAAGAGGAATAAGCCTCATACCAGCCCGCTCCCGGTATGACAATCACCCCCAGCGCCTCAGAATCATCCGCCAGGCTCAACCGTACGTTCCGGGCATCATCCTGCGGTAAATCCAGCACAAAGGCATCACCCACCGGCTTAGTGATACCTGCATAGCTGCTGAACGAAATCCGGCACGGTCCATGC
>JAFNWZ010000340.1 GCA_017379255.1 Akkermansia sp.
ACTTTGTCCCGGCTTACGCGTCCAAGGGCTTCTACGTTGGGCGGGAGCTCGCTGAATTGAGTCGGCTCCGGCCCGGCCATAATTAACTTAATGTGCGATAATTCAGCCCTGCTGAAAACATTGATGAGTGTATCCAGGTTTTTCAACTTTGTGAAACTGCCGCAATACAAGCATGTAGGAGTTTCACAGAGTTTTCTCCCTTCGTTGAAGAATCGGGATTCGACAGCATAATCCCAGATTATGGGATTGGCACAGGGGGCAACCAATCGCACTTCTTCTGCCGCCCAGGGTGATTCTGTGGTGATGAAGGGCGCATTCCGCAATACTCCCGGCTCAAGTCTGGCCAGGAGGCGCTGGAAACGTGGCGTTTCACCATATTTCATGCATGCATTCAGTATTCCCTGTACAGAGTGCAGCCAGACAGCGCGTTTTTTGAAATCATTACCACAAAGACCATAACAATTCTCCGTCCCCCACGTATGGACGATATGTGGCGATATGCGGGAAAGTTCCCTGTATATTCTTATTCTATCAGTAAGATAGAATGTGTACAACCCGATTGTACGAGAGCCGCACGGAAGAACATGAAAGTGTTGGTTCTTGCTGACAAATCTGATCGGCTCACTGATGTTACGGCTTAATGTAACCCAATGAATCTCATACTGGGGACATGATTCAAAAGCGTGGTACAACGGTACAAGCCAGACTGGATAATGACCTTTTCGTTCAGGAACGGCATCGTTCACCAGCCATGCCGGAAAGTTACTTACGATGGCAATCTTTTTCATCTGCCCCATATAGGAAGGAAAAATAAGAAACTGCTACTCCAGAACAATACATCCTGGAGTAGCATTTTGATAAGGGAATTACTTATTGTTCACCCTGGCGAACTGCTTGAGGCGCAGGCCGTTGAGGTGGATGAAGCCGCTGGCGTCATCCTGGTTGTAGTCTTCCTCGGTGTAGTCGGCTTCCATGGTGGCCATGGCGTAGCTGTAGAGGCTGTTCGGGCTGCGGCGGCCGGCATACATCACGTTGCCCTTGTAGAGCTTGAGACGCACTTCACCGTTGACGGTTTCCTGGGTCTTGGAGACGAGAGCCTGGATGGCCTCGCGCTCGGGGGCGAACCAGAAGCCATTGTATACCATGGCGGCATAGTCCGGGATGAGGGAGTCGCGCACCTTCTGGGCTTCGCGGTCCATGGTGATGGTCTCGATGTCGCGATGGGCAGCCAGCAGGATGGTGCCGCCGGGGGTCTCATAGATGCCACGGCTCTTCATGCCGACAAAGCGGTTCTCCACAATATCGACGCGGCCGATGCCGTGCTTGCCACCCAGAGCGTTAAGCACCAGCATGATGCCCAGCGGGTCGAGCAGGGTGTAACCATCTTTTTCACCAATGGCGGTGGTGCCTACCTGTTCCATGATTTCAGCAAGACCCTCGGTCTGCAGACCGATGATGTTACCCTTCTCAAAGAGGCACTGCAGGTACTGGGGCGTATCGGGAGCATCCTCGGGAGCGGTGGAGAGCACATACATGCCACGGTCTTCCTCCTTGGTGGCATCGTACCAGGTATCTTCCAGAATGCCGGCCTCGTAGGAGATGTGCAGGAGGTTGCGGTCCATGGAGTAGGGCTTCTTCATGCTCTGGCGGATCGGAATGCCGTGCTCCTCTGCGTATTTAATCATTTCTGCGCGGCCGGGGAACTGGTCACGCCATTCCTTCATGCGCCAGGGGGCAATCACCTTGAGCTGGGGAGCGAGGGCATTGATGGAAAGTTCGAAGCGAACCTGGTCGTTACCCTTGCCGGTAGCACCGTGGGCGATGGCGTCGGCACCTTCAGCGATGGCGACATCCACCATAGCCTTGGAGATGCAGGGACGGGCAATGGAGGTGCCCAGCAGGTAGCGGCCTTCGTACACAGCGTTGGCCTGGAACATGGGGAAAATGTAATTGGCGGCAAAATCGGCCTTCAGGTCACCGATAATGCATTTGGATGCCCCTGTGGCGAGAGCTTTTTCAATAACGCCATCGAGCTCTTCTGCCTGGCCTACGTCTGCACAGTAGGCAATGATTTCAGCATTATACTTCTCCTTGAGCCACACCAGGAGCACGGATGTGTCAAGACCACCAGAGTATGCAAGAACGATTTTCATTTTCTCTTCTCAGCGCGCATTGGTTACATCTACGCACGCGGCCATTATATACCCGCGTGCGCTGTGATAAAAGCAAAATATGTTGCAACGGGGGCAGTATGTCAGTTATTTACCCCGGGAAATGCGGTTTAACCCCCATCCTGCCAGCAGAACCGGCACTAACCCCATGATGAAAAGATAGATGGCATTGCGAGCAACGGTAGAAATGGAGTTTTCATCTGTCTCGTGGTCGAGCGTAGCGAAGGGTCTTGCTTGTCGTGGCGAGAGGAAGAACCCGCGATATTCATTCGCGCGGGCATCCTTACGTGCCGTTTTTACACCCTCGGTCATTGCCGTGAGCTTGCGATTGGAGAAGTAGAACTCTGCCGGCATATCAAGAGCAGAAGGTTCGCGCTCTTCCTGCTCGATGATGACACTCTCCAGGAAGTCCTCGTCATGGTTTTCTGCGGCCTTGCTGACGCGCCGCAGAATTTCTTTTGCTTCGTACACATTCTTTGCCATGCCGTTGAATACCAGTGCGGCACGTTGAATGAAGCGTAATTCTTCAAGAGAATTACTTTCTTTGTATTTCTCTCGCAGTTTATTCACACGGCTGGTCTGGTACTCCCAGAGATTGTCCGTTGTCTGCACCACAAAGAGCATCTCAAAAGCATACCGCAAGGGGCAGAACTCAGCAATCAGGGGTACAGGCTTGCTGCTGATATCGTGCGTAATTTCATCCTGGTAGGCCACGCGGTGGCGCAGGTTGGAAAGGCGTTTATCAATAGCTGCAGGAATAATCCCTTCCGGCACGCGGGGGCTGAACTCGTTCATCTCCTCAAAACGCACAAGTGCTCCGGCCAGAAGAATCTGGGGTACAAGCAGTAGCGGCACAATATTGAGCGCTGTGCGTTCAGAGCGCACAAAGGCAGATACCATGAGCGAAAGCGCGATACCGACAAAGGCCGTAAGCAGCATGACGCTGAAATGCTCCCAGAACATGTAGTGAATACCCAGTATGGCATTCCCCACCAGAAGATAAAGAGCGCATTGCAGCCCGGCGATACTGGTCAGCACCAGGACCTTGGCAGCCAGATACCCACCGGTGAAAAGCTTGTAGTTGCTCTCGCGGCGCAGAAGCGGGCGATCCCGCAGAATTTCGCACGCAGAATCCGTAAGCCCGAAGAACATAGCCAGCACCAGCGAGAGGAATAAATATTCCGTGACGTGGAGCGATTTGTAGAAAGAGTACGGCGTATCACTGGCCGCGCGCAGAGTCCCGGCTATGAGTGCGGCAAGAACAGGCCCTTCCAGCAGCATGCCGTACAGGCCCATACGGCTGCGTACTCGGGCCAGAAGGGTGCGGGTGACCCAGAGCTTGAATAAACGGATAAGCTCCTGCGGCGTGCGGGGCCTGGCACTGGGAACACGGCGTAACGGAGTCTCAAGAGTGTCAGCAAAATCCAGGTTTTTAGAGGTATAGGAATATTTTTCGAAACGTTCCTGCCAGATGTTGGGGTTATCATGCTGCCTGTTTCCCATGCGGCGGAAGGGGGCATCCAGCACCTCAAAAACATAATCGGCACCACCTGCTGCGATGGCTTCGCGGGGGATGCGCAGGCGCATTTCCTGAGCAGCATTGCGGAAATAGCTGACCATCTCCTGCGGGCTGCCCCAGAAAGCCATCTGCCCGTGCGTATCCAGCACCATGACCTTCTTGAAACGGTTGAGAAGCACCTGCGCAGGGCGGTGCAGGGTACAAATCAGAATGCGCCCGTGGGACATATTCTCCAAGGTTTCAATGACGCGCTCCGCATCTCCTGAGGAAAGCCCGCTGATGGGTTCGTCAATCAGGAAAACCTCTGAGGTACCGGTGAGGTCCAGTCCCAGGTTCAAGCGGGTGCGCTCACCATCGGAGATGGTGCGTTCACCGGCCCGCCCCACGTTGCGGTCTGCCAGGTGACCTATGCCCACAAAGTTAAGTACCGTGGAAACCCGGCGCATGCGGTCAATGTGTCCCAGTCGCGGGCGTCGCGCTACGGATGCCTGGTACACCTGCTCGCCGACAGTCATGGCTTCATCCAGTATATCCTCTCGCGGAATGAAGGCTATATGACGCCGCAGGTTAGAGGAAGAAGTTGTAAGCCGCTCCCGATTGTAGAAAATACTGCCGAAAGAGGGTTCCAGATGCCCCGCCAGCATGGATAACAGCGTGCTTTTGCCAGAGCCACTAGGCCCGAGGATACAGGCCATCTCGCCGCGGCGCAAGGTGAAGTCGATATTGTCCACCACGCGGCCTGCGCGAACGAAATCACGCGTAAGGCCACGAACAGTGAGTGTGTTAATCAGATTGGTTTCCTCTTCCAGTACGCCGGCGGAGAATCTGCAACGCAGGAACTGCACAGCGCTAAGCGCAATCAAATCGCCATCTTTCAGCGGAGTATCTCCTTTAACGGGAATATCATCCACCGTTACGGAATGAGAATTGGCTTCCAGAACGCGTACTGTACCTGTGTTTGTGGAGCGTGAATAGCTGACCTCCAGCACAACCCCGGGGGCCATTCCGGGCGTGAGCTTCAGAACATCAGGCCGGGTCAGGTAGGGCAGGTTGGTGACCAGCACCGTGCGGTCTGCGGGGTCCAGCTGGAAGCTGTTGCCGACAGTATCCGTATCTGCCAGGTCTACGAAAGTGAATGGGCCCTGTCCCTGCACATGGAAAGGAGTGAAATACGATGCCGAAACAGGCTGACCCACCGCTAACGGAACTTCGTTGAGCAGGAAATCCATATCGGCGCGCAGGGCTTCAATTTCCACCTGGAGTCCCAGGCTGACCCTTGCCACGGCATTACGCGGGCGCTGGCGGGTCATGGAAAGGCGGTCTCCTTCCAGTGTGAGATAATTGACTAATTTTACGCCTGTGTAGCGGGACTGCAGCAGTGTTACAATTGTTTTGTAGCTGAAGTAACACGAGGAAAGCTCTACGGTCTGGCGTTGACTCAGCGGCAACACCCCGCCCTTGCCCAGAGTCTGGCCTCGCACGGAGATTGGCGTATCAGAATCGTTGACAATCAACAGGAAATTAACGCAGCGGATGGCGCGGAAAGCGGCTTCAGCGTCCTCATCCGGAAGTAATACCGTGTTTTCACCAGGCACGGCTGAGAATGTGATGCTCTCCATGGGGCGGGGCGCGGTAGCACCCGGTGTGCGCATCAATTCATCGAGCATGGAGGCTGTCCCCGGCAGATTGAGCCCGAGCGTCACCTCTTCAAAAAGCGTGGGAGATGTCAAATCTCCGCCGATGCGTAACAACAGAGCGTATACCTCCAGTGCGAGAGATATGCGTTCTTCTTCCGTGCGGCCGGCTGCCGCCAGCGCCAGGGTGGCGGGCAGGGGGTAGGCGGCTTCATAGGCGGTCTGGAAGCGCTCTGCCAGCCAGATATGCTCCACATTGGGGAAATCATGGCGCAGCAGCTCCATGGCGGTGTCGAGCTTATCCACACCGATATCCACCACCTGGCACATGATGGAGGCGAACAAGTCTGCAATCGTGCCTGCGTGAGCACGGCGGTTCTCATCCTTGGCAGTAAGGCGGTGGGGTGCCTTGTTCAGCCATGAAGCGACTGCACTCCGGCTGCGCAGAATACGGCGCCGCCCGGAGCGGATAAGATAACTGAAATGTTTCCGGAAGCGCGAAATCGTCATGATTCGCAGCCCCCTTTCTTACCGAAGCCTGGGCAGCGTTTCTCCCAGCCGGGAAAATTCCATCTATGGGGGAAATCCTTGCATTGCTGGGGTTTTACGGGCTGGATGCGGCAGGTATTGTCCGGTTGCAGCATGATGCAGGCGCCATCCGGGGCATCAATGAGCGAAAGCCCGCGGCGATTGCGCTGCAAGTGGCAGAGCTCGTTGATGAAGGTCACCTCATCCATCCCCAGATATGCAGCAATGGCGGTGATGTCGTCATCTGTCAGGCAGACATTGCCCTCCCACCGGCAGCAGGCACCGCAGCGCTGGCAGGTGTGGACAATACCGGATTCGTGTAGTTCTCCGCTCATATCTCCCACGGTTTACGCGTTGCTTTTGTGATGTGCGGCGGGCGCACATAAATGGGTTCTGCCGGTTTTGCAGCGGCGGCGGCCTGTTGCGCAGGCGTCATATTCAACCATGTGCGCACCAGTCCTTCAGCATGGGGGGACAACCCATCTTTCTGCGCAGATGCAACCACCCCAGGCACTTCCACGCTGTATAACGGAGACTTCAGATCCGCGAGTTGCTCTGGGGTAAGTACCTCAATCGAGCCATCAGGGTGGCGCACCGTCCACCCACCGCGGCGGGCATCTGCCACTACACAGGCATTGCCTTCCGCCAGCTGAGCCCAGGATTCCACTGCTACGAGCTTCGCGCCGGTAACAGCCGCGATGCCGACCCCCGCGGCCAGCGCAACGCGAACCCCTCCATAGCTGCCTGGCCCCGCACCTACGAGAATATAATCGGGGGAGGCACCCGGCGGCAGGGAATCCATGGCTTTCTGTAATGCCGGAAAAAGGTGCGCATCATGGTTCCGCTCTGCCTGCCAGGTGGTGGAAAACAAGATGTTTTCCGCATCGGCCAGGCACAGAGATGCAGCTGCAACAGAGGTTTCTATGGCCAGCAGAATCATGCTTTTGTGAGTTGTGCGGTGGTCCACTTACCGCGGGATATGGATTTCTGCACCTTCAGGCCGGCGGCCTCGGCTGCGGCCAGAGTCTCTGCAGCCTGGGTGTTCAGAATGCCGGAAATAATGAGAATTCCCTCATCTTTCATGGCTGCAATCAGGCGGGGGAATGCCTTCTGCAGCACAGTGGAGAACAAGTTGGCCAGCACCACATCCGCCTGCTGGCCGGGAGCGGGAGTCCATTCAAACACATCAGCCTGGAAAAGCTCCAGATTTTCTGCGCCACCATTGCGTTCGATGTTTCGTTCGGCCACTTCAACTGCTACCGGGTCGAAATCAAAGCTGATGGCATGCGCTGCGCCCAGGCGAAGCCCGGCCAGAGCAAGAACGCCCGTGCCACAGCCAATATCTGCCAGAGTCCAGCTGCCGGGCTTCAAGTGGCGCACATGGTCACACAACATGCGCAGGCAGGTGGAGGTAGTAGCGTGATTCCCCGTGCCGAATGCGCGTTCTGCCGGGAAGGTAAGGATGATGCGGCGCGGGTATTTTGCATGCAGTTCAGCCAGCACAGCCTCATCTGCCGAGGCAGAAATGACAATCTTATCGCGAATGATGAGAGGAGGCGTGTTCTCCGGTGCAGTTGCTGCCACCCAGTCAACTGTGGCCAGTTCCTCAACCGTGCCGCCGTAGCATGCCTGGAGCACCAGGGCCTCTTCGGCATTCTCCGTGTATACATCAACCGAAAGCCGACTTGCCTGAAAACCAGCGGAGATGACAGCACCCGCAACATTTTCGAGCCGCTGCTGCCACAAAGTCTCCTGTTCTGCAGGAGCTGTTTTATGCCATTGCCACATATTTGTATCTAGAGTATATTTTACATATCCAGGAAATCACCAGCCAGAGACTGAGCTTCCTCAAAGGGTATAATGAAGAGTTGACCTGTTTCCACCATGCGGCCGTAGAAGAACGGGCGTTCTGAATCATAAGCGGCAGGCGCAATTTCGAGAGTACGGGTTTCGCGGTGCGTCTTGCGCTCCATGGTGGCCAGGCTGCGCAGAATATCGGCATCATCACCGTGTTCCTGCAACATGCCTTCCGGGGTATCATTGATGATGCCGGCATCGCTCTCCTGCTCAATGACCGTGCTCTCTGCATCAGAGTAATCCGTAATTTCCAAATCAAGCTTCACGCGGAATGCCAGGTTGTTCAACGCCCGCAGCGCATCTTCATCTTCCGGGTCAAGCCACTGGGAAACCTTCAGGTTCTGCAGGCGGCGCAGATAGTAAGTAGCGCGGTAGGGGTTAATGCGAGGAGTCACATCTTCTCCGCCCAGTGTGCCGCTCCAGGTTTCGCCCATGTATTCGTAGTTGAGAACCAGCGGGGCTTTCTGGAAATCAAGCGTAAGCGAGCGCACGGCAGACAGCGGGAACTCAAGCAGATGCCGGTCCTTCCATTTTTCTGCTCTGAGCGACAGCATGCGGGTGAATTTGGTGCTGAGTCTGGAAATGGAATTGGAGCCCATTTCTGTTCCGAACCATGCCCGCTTGCCGCTTGCAGGGTCGGCATACCGGCGCAAGAGGAACGTGCGCGGGGAACGGTCTTTCACCATCGGTAAATCCTGACCGAAAAGCGTGGCCCGCAGCATGCACGGGCGTGGCTGGATGGAGAGAACGTAGTCTGGCGCATTCAGTCCGTATTCTGCCAGCAGCGGGGTCATATCCTGGCCCGGTGCGGCATCTGCCACAATGGCTTCCACGGGAATCTGGGAAAGACCTTTCAGGAATCGGGAAACACCAGCTGCATCCGCCTTGCTGTATTTGGTGTTTGCTGCGGCAAACATCCATGTGTCCTCCACCTTGCTTTCTTCATCACCGGGAACGAGTAGCGCCCGGATTCCGGCGTGCCCCCTGGTTGTTCGCAGAGAGAAACGGGAAATATCTTTTTCCTCAATATCCGCAAACTTCATTGAGCGCAATGCCTCCAGTGTCTGCGGAAGTTCGGAAACATACACCCGTTGCTGGCTCATACGCACCTGCGCCATGGCCTTGCGCGGCAGCACGGGTAGTTCACATATCGCTTTTATCAGGCGGGCATAGCTTCCCTTATGCCGCACCGCAGGCTCTGATTCCAGAGTAAAGACAACCGGGCGGTCGTTCACCACAGCGTAGCAGTATTGCTGGTCATTGCCTTCCTGGCTGAAGGGGCTGTATATGCGAATTTCGCGGGGCGTTTCGCCCCATGTTCCCTCCAGTGCAATGGTACACATCGGGGTTTCCGGGAGTTTTACCTCGATGGCATCTTCAACTCGCACTGCTTTGAGGTTCAGAAGATTGAGAAGAAGCTTCTGAACATTGTCATCATCTGCACCTGTGATAACCGGGTCCGTAATGTTCCATGAGGTTTCAGCGCTGATCCGGTGAATTTTCAGTTGCTTGCCTTCATTGGTGATAGTAATGCCGCGGATTTGCTCCACGTCAAACTGCAAGGGGGAGGAATCCCGCAAGGCCTCCAGACCATCCTTGAAGATATTCAGTATGTTTCCGCTGACTACATGAATGCGCTTATCGCGGCCGTAAAAACTCGTTCGCAAATACGTGGTGGGGAGCAGGGATTCGCCGTCTCCTGCATCTGCCAGCCAGGGGGAAGTACTGCCCAGGGTATAACGCGCCACCGTGGTCAGACTGTCTGCACCGTCCGGCTTTTTGAGCACGATGGTGTGCGGTGCAGTTTCGACACCGAATTCACGCATATTGGAGCGCGTGATATTGTTAAGCGGGAGGGTATCAACCAAACGTGCGTTTGCCGTGAAGGCAAAAATGGCCTGCACAGCAGCGGGCGAGAGTTTATCCTTGAATGGACGGATAATCCACCATACCCCGTTTTCGTCCTTTGCACACACGATTTCGTCGTGCAGGTCTTTGATGCGCATCCAGCACACCTCATTCAGTTCGCCCGTTTTTTCCAGAGCGAACAGAGGCATGCCGGGTTCAAAACGATACCAGCCTGTTATACGGGCAAGATTACCATCTACCGCGAGAAAGGTTGAGAGCGTAATCGCGCCGGCGGCAACCAGGGAAAGGAGAATAGTGGGTAATAATCTCATTGTTAGTGGCGGCGCGTGTTCCAGATGAAGATGGCAATGAGGAAGGCGCAGAACGGCATAATCAGGAGTGTGATATTCTCCAATGCGCTGCGAGTATGGCGGTCCAGGTCAATCTTCATGGTGAGATCCTGGTTGGCGCTCTTACCGCCATATTCCGGACGGCTGCTCATCCATGCCCAAAGTGTGTGCATGTAGTCTCGCTGTTCAGTCTTGGCGTTTTCCTGAGACAACATGGCCACATTACCCAGCACCAGCATGGTGGCAAGGTTGTTCGGGTCCCGTGGGTTGCCGCGGGTTACGGCAGCACCAAGGCACAGCGGGCCGGCTCTGTCTTCTGCCGGGGTATACACCGGCTCCAGGTCGCGCCGGGTTTCACCGTAGTATGCATCAGTCGACATAAGCAGGGGGAACGTGGTCAGCTTGCGCAGGGCGGCGGCGTTTTCGTCCCCGTGCTCCAGGGTGAGCGACATGCACTGGCCTTCCACCAGCGTTGTACCATTCCAGAACGGTTTGGTGCAGTTCAAGCCCTTGGGGAATACGGCACTGATGTCATAATAGGCGCGCTTGCGGTCGCGCAGCAGAACCCGGTCGCTGTTGGGGCGAATCCCTTGCTCTCGAAGGAAACGATACAGCCTCGGCAGCTTGTTTTCTGCAGTGGGGTCAAGCGCAACAAAGAACGCATTGCGCCCCGGGCGTTCCCAGAACTCGCGCAGTGCCTCCATTTCCTTATCGGTAAAGTCACTCTGCGGGGAGACAATGATGAGCCCCTCTGCATTCTCCGGCAGTTTATCGGTGTTGGCAATATCCAGCCAGGAGAGCTGGATGTTGAGCGCATTCGTCATGGTGCCGATGGTTTCCAGCAGGGTCTGGTCATCACGGGAAACTCCCCCTTTACCTTCAACGACATACATGTGGCGCATCTCGCCTTCCACCGCTTCCGTAACGGCACCGCAGACCACTTCATCCATCATGAGAGCCACGGCGCGGCGGCTTTCATCGGGGAGGGTTTCGTATTTGATGAATGAGGTACCGGGGCGGATACGCACATGCTGGCGGTCGCTGTGGCGTTCCTCGAAGGTCTTAATCGGGGCATTCTGGTCCTTACGAGCATCGACAATGCACAAGTCCTGCTTGAACTCCACACCATAAATCTGGGAAATCTCGCGGGCCCGGTTCGGCTGGCGGACAGGGTCGAACCGTTCTACTTCAATCTTTCCTTTCCCCACGCGCTCATATTCTTCCAAAAGGGAATACATGCGGTTGTAATTGGGGGTGGAGCGCTTGAATGCAAAGATAATGCGAACCGGGGTATCTCGTTTCTGAATCCGGTCGCTGCTCAGCACATTAACGGTGCGTTCAGAAATGGTGTAGCGCTGGTCCTGCGACAGGTCGCGGCGGGCGTATTCATGGCAACCAATGTAATTGCATGCAATGACGATGACTGCCAGCAGGAACAGATTTATCCACGCAAGCGGGTTGTATTTTGTTTTGCGGGCATCAGGATGCCCGGTGTAAGTTTTTTTGCTCATACGGAGGAAAAACGAGGTTCGTGTGAAGATGTGGTTATAATCAGCGGTGCCAGCGTCGGTAATCCACGATGCGCTTGGTAAGCCCCAGCATCAGCATGGCCAATGTAAGGTAAAGAACTACCGGGCGCGTATCAATCAGACCACGGCTGAATGCACTGATCTGCTCAGAAATGGACATGTAGTGGAACGCTGGCGCAGCAGGGAATTCGCCCCAGAGTTCCGGAACTCGCCCCATGAAGTAGTAGATGATTATGGCGCAGGTGCACACGATACCGGCAATGATCTGGCTGCGGGTCAGCGAAGAACAGAAAATTCCCAGCGAGATAAAGAATGTGCCGGAAATAAAGAGAATGCTGACAGGTCCGAACCAATCTGCCGGTGTGTAGTTGATGCGGCCTTCCGGCATTACTCCGTACCGGATGTTGGTATAGAGGTTAGCGAGGTCGCTCATGGCAGGATATAGCAGCATGGGCAGCCAGAGAATAATATAGAACAGTAAAGAGGCAAAATATTTACCCAGAACAATCTGGGTGGTTGTCACAGGCGCGGTGAGCAGGCCCTCCAGCGTGCCGTGGCTTTCTTCCTCTGCCATGGAACGCATGGTAACAAGCGGGAAAATGAAGATAAAGAAGAACCAGAAATTCACATTATCAAGCATGTAGAACATCACGCTCTCGCCTGTGGCCTTGCTCATGGTCTGCAGAGCAGCCTGCAGCCAGAAGCCTTGCATGGCAATGGCACAGGCCAGAATAACCCAGCCGAACGGTGTGCACAGGAAACTCTTGAACTCCCTCGCAAATATGGTTCGCAAGGTATACAGCCAGCTGCGTGTGCGTGTTATGGTGTTTTTTGTTTCGTCAGCCATTGTTCTTTTAAAGGTTTAGTCTTTTCGGGTCATTTCAACAAATACATCTTCCAGACTGGGAATGTGGCGATAAATGTGACGCATCGGGAAATGGTGAGAGGCTATGATATCCGCTGCTTTCTCGCGGGTGTCGGTGCCGGGTTCAGCGCGCACGATGACATGATGCCAGCCGCCGGGCAGGGGGGCTTCCACTATTACTTTCTTCACGGGGGCAAATGCCTCAAGCTCGCGCACAACGGTATCAAGGTCTCCCTTGAATTCAATGGAAACACGCCCGGCAGCACGCAGGTTCCGCGTCAGATTCCCCGGGGTGTCATTGGCTTTAATCTGCCCCTGGTCAATGATAATCACCTTGTTGCAAATCATCTCCACCTCGCTCAGAATATGGGTGGAAAGAATCACTGTATGTTCCTCAGCCAGAGAGCGTACCAATTCCCGGATCTGGCGGATCTGGTTCGGATCCAGACCATTGGTCGGTTCGTCCAGAATCAACAGGTCGGGGTCTCCCAGCAAGGCGTCTGCAAGCCCGACTCGCTGACGATAGCCCTTTGAGAGTGTGCTGATTAGGTTCTTGCGTTTCGGCTCAAGTCCGCAACGGTCAATCACCCAGCCGACTTGCTGGCGCACGGCTTTGCCGCAGATGCCTTTGAGCATGGCCCGGTACTCCAGATACTGCATCACTCGCATATCATCGTACAACGGCACATTTTCCGGCATGTAGCCCAGGTGTCTGCGGGCCTCCAGCGGTTGGTCAATGATATCGTATCCAGCAATGCTGGCTGTACCGGCTGTAGGAGGCAAATAGCCCGTCAGCATTTTCATCGTTGTGGTTTTACCAGCGCCATTCGGCCCGAGAAACCCTACGATTTCTCCTTTCTCAATCGAAAATGTCGCATCCTTGACCGCCGTGAAGCGTCCAAAGACTTTATGCAGATGCTCAACTGTCACCATACTCATAAGCGCGAAACATTTTAACAGCTTTTCCGGCCATTTCAAGCGGATTCTTGACTGCTGGCAAACACTAGTTGCAAATTCTGCATTACGCATATTATGCGAAGTAAGAAATTTGTATTTTACTCCACTGTTGGCGGGATTCTATCTTGACTCCCCCCTGCGCGTTGCGGTAATATCCGGGCTAATATGGTTAATTGCACTATCAACTACGAAGGCGGACTGCGCTGCTCGCTGAAGCATGGTCCCTCCGGAGCCACCGCAGCAACGGACGCACCAGTGGATAACCGCGGCAAAGGCGAATCTTTTTCACCCACAGATATGATGTGCTGCGCAATGGCCGCATGCATGGAAACAATCATGGGCATCTACGCCGAGGATAACGGCCTGGATCTTGCCGGCACGGTGATTACCGTGGGCAAAGTCATGAGCGCCAATCCTCGCCGCATTGCCCGCATTGAAACAGAAATCAGCGTTCCTCTGCCTGCAGATAATCCGCACAAACAGGCATTGCTGGATTGCGTGCTTGGCAGCCCTGCCATGCGCAGCCTGCACCCGGATATCGAAGTTCCCATTACATGGAACTGGATTGGCTGATACGATGAAACGGCTTCATTTCATCTACGCAGTTGCACCCCTTACCGTAGCGTTAAATACGCTGCCGGCCATGCTGCCCGGCACCTGGAGGGTCGGTATTGCCGCTGTACTGGGGCTTGCTGTGTGGGCCGTTACATGGCTGCGTTTATACGCGAATAAGAAACTCCGCCCTGAATTTGCCATGCTGACCATGCTTCCTGCGCTGCTATTCAACACATTATCCGGCGCAGGAGCAGAATATCTCGCAACATTCAGCACCCCGGCATGGCAGAATCTCAACTTTTTTCTGTGGTTAGGCGCTATTTTCGTGAGCATCCGCGCCTTATTACCCGCTCCCACAGAATACAAGGGGCGCCTTCGTTCTGACTCCGTCTTCATTCTCATGACCATCGTCACCATTGTGTATGGTCTGAGCTGCTGGATGAATACTCACTCAACCTTATTAAACATTAACACATTACAATAATATGAAACGTAATCTCTACTTACTCTCCATGGGGCTTATCCTCTGCTCCTGCACAGAACCCGGCGATGTTGTGACCGGTCACGCCCGAATCGTCACCAGAACCCAGCCGGTCATTTCCGTTCCCGAGGTAACACCTGCTCCTGTTGTAGCTCCCGCACCTGAGCCGGCAATTGTTGCTCAGAATCAGCCTGTTACAACCGAACCTGCTCCTGCTCCCAGTCTTGAAGAAGAAAAGATTGCCGAGCCTGCACCCGAGCCTGTGGTAACATCGGCCCCCGTTGTTGATACACCCCCGCAGGAAGCTATCGCTCCTGTTCCGGCCCCTGCCCCCAAGCCTGTTATCTCGCAAAATCAGCCCGTTGTAACTGAGCCTGCTCCCGCGCCTGAAGCCTCGGCCGCTGCCGTAGTCGAACAGAAACAGCCGGAAGTTGCAAAAGTAGAGCCCAAGGAAGAAAAGACGGAACCTGTTATTCCCGCACCTGCCCCTGCTCCCAAGCCCGTTGTAGTCCAGCCGCAGCCCGTAGTGATTCCGGCCGCCACAGTAACGCCTGCTCCTGCACCGAAACCAACCCCTGTGGCCCAGCAGCAGCCCGCCACGACCACTCCCCAGGGCGTAAACTGGAGCACACCGCAGCGCGCCCCCCGCGCCAAGCGAACTTTCCCCATCATGCCTGGTCAGAACCGCGGTCTGCGCAACAGAAACGTTAATACTCGTTGGTAATGGCTAAGCAGCGGCTCGATGTACTGGTGGCACAGCAGGGGCTGTGTGATTCACGCGAACAGGCGCAGCGCCTCATCCTTGCGGGTGAGGTCAGCGTCAAGGGCCAGGTTATCACTAAACCTGGCACTAAGGTGGATGACTCCCTGCCCATCACGGTAAAGAACAGGCCCCGGTACGTCAGCCGCGGAGGACTTAAACTCGAAGGCGCGCTCAATGCCTTCCCGGTCAAGGCAGAAGGAAAAATCTGCCTTGACATCGGTTCCTCCACAGGTGGTTTTACGGATTGCCTGCTGCAGAATGGAGCAACGCGTGTGCACGCGGTGGATGTAGGCACCAACCAGCTGGTGTGGAAACTACGTAACGATCCCCGGGTGGTGGTCAAGGAACAATTCAACGCCCGGTACATGACCCCGGCAGACCTGGGCGAAAAGGTGCAGCTCATTGTGAGCGATGTCTCGTTCATTTCCCTTACCAAGATACTGCCTGCGGCTTACGATTGCCTGGAGGAAGGCGGAGATCTACTCGTGCTCATCAAGCCCCAGTTTGAGCTGCAGCCGGAGGATATCGGCCCGGGTGGTATTGTGCGGGACCCGGCGTTGCACCAGAGGGCCGTGGATAAGATTCACGACTTTGTGGTGAATGAACTGCACCGCGAATGGTGCGGCGTGGCGGATTCTCCGATCACGGGCATGGAGGGTAACAAGGAATTTCTCGCCTGGCTGCGTTAATTGGAAAGCGCGGCAGAATCAATGTCCACAAGGGCACGCAACGGTGCGTGCCTTTCTTGTTGTAGAAGCGGGTCGTTTTGTAAGATGGCCTCAGCCTCCCGGTTTGCCCGGTGAATCAGGCGCATATCTGCCAGCCATTCCGGGAACTCCACTGCCCCCATGCCGCTCTGCGCAGTGCCCTGTATGTCACCAGGGCCGCGCAACCGGAAATCTTCTTCAGCAATTTCAAAGCCATTGAGCGTGCGGCACAGGATTTCCAGTTTCTCCCGGCCGGAATCTCCTGCTTTTGCAGATGATAAGAGAATGCAGTAACTCTTGTGCTCGCCGCGGCCGATACGGCCGCGCAGCTGGTGGAGCTGGGAGAGCCCGAAGTTATCCGCATCATTGATTATCATAATGTTGGCATTGGGGACATCCACGCCGACTTCTACTACCGTGGTTGCTACCAGAATATCCATCTGACCCGAGCTGAACAGGCTCATGGCCTGGTCTTTTTCCTCGGCGCTCATGCGGCCATGCAGCAGGCCGATGCGGCG
Source organism: Akkermansia sp. (assembly GCA_017379255.1). GTDB lineage: Bacteria > Verrucomicrobiota > Verrucomicrobiia > Verrucomicrobiales > Akkermansiaceae > Akkermansia. Next base: position 16,283 of record JAFNWZ010000340.1, read on the forward strand.
CTGTGGGAAAACCTCCGTCCAGCGTGCCAGCTCAGCCGTGGCGCTGCTTTGCTTGCGAGACTCACTCTCGTCGACCAGCGGTGAAACAATATAAATCTGCCTCCCTGCGTCCATCTCCTTATCCATAAAGGAAATAATTCGTTTCATATTCGCAGGATTGCGCAGGACGGTTACAATCTCTCCACGATTGGCCGGCAATTCATCAATGATGGAAACATCCAGTTCACCATACAGCGTGAGTGTCAAGGTGCGGGGAATGGGGGTGGCGGTCATGACCAGCACATCCGGATTCTGACCACTGGCAATAAAGGATTCACGCTGGGCTACACCAAACTTGTGCTGTTCATCGATTACCGCCAGCCCCAGGTTCTGTGGTCTGTTTTTCTTATAAAGCAAGGCATGTGTGCCCACAATGATGCGGGGCGCCGGGTCATGCTGCCCGGCATCCAGCACCAGGCCGGTATCATCCCTCCGGTCAGCCGTACGCAGAGACACTTTAACATCTGTTTTCTCCAACAACCGACAGAAGTTACGGTAGTGCTGCTCTGCGAGAATCTGAGTAGGCGCAATCATTGCTGCCGTTTTCCCGCTGCCCACGGCCAGGAGCATGGCACAGAGCGCCACCAGGGTCTTACCACTGCCCACATCGCCCTGCAACAGGCGGTTCATCTGCCGAGGTGACGCCATATCGCGGTAAATTTCATCAACACAGCGGTTTTGTGCCTGAGTAAGCTGGAAGGGAAGGCTCGCCAGCAACTCATCCACATACGCCCGGCATGTGGCGGTCACCTGCCCCGGCGTATCGTGTGCCTGGCGGCGCAGCCATGCCACGCGGAACTGTTGCTTGAAGCATTCGTCCAGCGCAAAGCGCAGGCGCGCTTTGCGGTGCATTTCCTCACTGGCGGGGAAATGTATATCATGCATGGCCTGCCAATAGGGATAGGACGGGGCTGCATCGTACCCGGGTGCCGGCGTGTGTGGCGGAATCTGCTGCAACACCCGCCATACCAAAGCGCGGTAGGTGCGCGCAGCCATGCCGGGAAGCGCCTTGTAGATAGGAACAATACGGCCAGTATGAATAGAGACAAAATCTTCCTGCGTTCTGGCAGGAGGCACCGGCAGACCTCCCATGGCCGCTTCCACAAGTCTGAGGCCTGCATCCTCATCATCCATGACTTCAAAATCCGGATTGGCCATGGTAAGCTTGCCTCCATATACCTTTACCTTTCCGTACACGGAAAGATTCATTCCCGTGGCCAGCAATTTAGCCACATAGGGCATATTGAACCACCGCAGATACAGGCGCGTGCCATGCGGGTCTCCATCTGTTCCGGTGGATGCCTCAAAATAGCGCTTATAAGAGAACCGCCATGCCGTGCCGTATACATGAACCCGGACGCATACCGTCTCGCCATCCTGCAACTGGTGCACAGCAAGTGAGAGGCGCCGGTCTTCGTATCGGCGCGGAATGCGGCGCAGCAGCTGGTGTACCGTGTTGATCCCGGTAGCCTGCAACGCCTGCGCCTCGCGGGACGAAATGCCAGCCAGGTGCGTTAACGGGGACTCAGGCTGCAGTCCGTTGCTCATCAGCGGTTGGATTTCCCTTCGTTAATGCAACGGTAGTAATAGTCAACACGGCTGTGGAACCATGCCCACTTGGGGCCGGGTTTGCCGTTGGTCAGCAAGGGCGCGGGACAATTCTTACGGGTCCAGTGGTAGTGCGGCACCACGCGGCGCAGGTTAATACCGTAGCGTTTCATGAGCACCGCAGTGAGTTTTGCCGCCCGGTCCCAGGTGCGGAAGTGATTATGCCCCCTGTTTTCGCATTCGCACATCTCAATGCCGATGGAGTTGTGATTACCAGCGGGCGTGCCGGCGTGCCAGCCGGTTTCACGCAGCGGCAGGTTCTGCACGCACATGAACTGGTCTACAGTGAAATGCCAGCTGCGGTTCGTAAATGCGCCGCGGCAAAGCGCGCGCGAGTGCTGCATGGCGGTGGAAGACGGTGAGTGGTTGGCCGTGCTGTGAATCGTGATGAAACGAGGGTTAAGACGGCGGGAGCCCCGGCGCTGGCGGGCATTGGAAGGCATGATGCGTACCTTGATGTTCACTTCCCTGGCCAGGCGCGACAAGCTGCGTTTCACCAGCGGGGTGCTCACAGGCTGGAATCGCACTGCCCTGGGTGTGCGCAGATAAGAATTACCCCCCTGCTGTTGGCAGGCGGTAAAGACAGCGGCAATAGCAAGCAGCACTGTCGTTGCCAGAATTTTACCGTAGCGAGCCATGCGGGTATTCTGCCATTTGCGGCTCATCTTGGCAAGAGTAAATCCTGTCCGCCACACAAGTTTTCCGAAAAAGAAAAGAGCCCCGCGCAGGGGGCTCTTTCCATAAGCTTGGTTACAGTGTCCTCCTTATCAGGGCATGGGGAAGCTCTTGTTGAAAGCGGAAACCTCAGCGCGGAGCTCATCGTATGCTCCGGGGGTTTCGCACACCTTCTGAGAAGCGAGGATACCCAGGCAACGGCCGATGTATTCGGCCACCTTGCGCACATCGTCCTCCTTCATGCCCCGGGTGGTCACAGCCGGGGTGCCGATGCGGATACCGCTGGGCTTGAATGTTGTGCCCTTGTCATAAGGAATGGCGTTCTTGTTGACAGTGATGCCCACCTTATCCAGAGCCACCTGAGCCTCTGCACCGTTAAGCCCCTTGGAGCTGAGGTCTACAAGGAAGCAGTGGTTATCCGTGCCGCCAGCCACGATGCGGAAGCCCAGCTGGCTGAGCTTGTCGGCCATCGCCTTGGCATTCTTCACAATCTGCTGAGCATACTCGCGGAACTCAGGCTTCAGCGCTTCACCAAGGCAGGCAGCCTTGGCGGCAATCACATGCATGAGCGGACCACCCTGCAGGCCGGGGAACGTGGCGCTGTCAAGCTTCTTGGCCCACTGTTCCTTGCACATCACCAGGCCGCCGCGCGGGCCACGCAGGCTCTTGTGAGTGGTGGTGGATACAAAGTCAGCGTAAGGAACGGGGGACGGATGCACACCTGCTGCCACAAGGCCGGCAATGTGAGCCATATCAACAAACATGATGGCTCCCACCTTGTCGCAAATCTCACGGATGCGCGCAAAATCAATCGTACGGGAATAGGCAGATGCACCAGCCAGGATAAGTGCGGGCTTCACCTCGAGCGCCTTGGCTTCGAGCGCATCGTAGTCAATCATCTCCGTTTCGGGGCTCACACCGTAGTGCTCCACCTTGTAGGTCTTGCCGGAGAAGTTGGCGAAGAAACCGTGGGAAAGGTGACCACCACAGGCAAGATCCATGGTGAGGATGGTATCGCCGGGGTTGATGCAGGCGTGGTACACCGTCTGGTTGGCAGAGGAACCGGAGTGAGCCTGAACATTCACAGCATCGCAGCCGAAGAGGGCCTTGGCGCGGTCAATGGCAAGCTGTTCCACTTTATCCACCACTTCGCAGCCGCCGTACCAGCGCTTGGAGGGGTAACCCTCGGCATACTTGTTGGTGAGGCAGGAGCCCTGGGCTTCCATCACTGCAGGTGAGGTGAAGTTTTCAGAGGCAATCAGCTCGATGTTGTTGTTCTGGCGCTGGCGCTCCTCTTCAATATAGCCGGCCAGTTCAGGGTCGCTGACAGCCAGCGGAGAGCCGGAGCCCACCAGCAGGCGGTTGATGTGACGGCCACCCTCGAACTCTGCATCAAACCAGATGCGCAGCACTTCCTCCAGCGCTTCCGGAGAAAGGAACGCGGAAGCCATGCAGAGCACGTTGGAATCGTTGTGATGACGGGAGAAAGCCGCTTCCTGCGGCGTGCGTGCGAGAGTAGCGCGGATACCCTTCCAGCGGTTAGCGGCAATGCTCATCCCCAGACCGGTAAAACAGATGAGAATACCACGGTCTGCGCGGCCATCTACCACGCGTTTGCACACTTTGTTGGCATATTCTGCGTAGTTGCTGGATTCCTTGGTAGAAGGGCCGGCATCCTCCACCTGGCAACCCCAGGAGGTCAGAATTTCTATGGCGGCTTCTTTCAAATCCACGCCTTTGTGGTCTGAACCGATGACGATGCGAAGTTCCGTATTCATGAAAAAAACAGGGGAAAACGTACGCGGGTGATACTATCACAATCAAAGGGCTATGGCAAGC
>JAFNWZ010000341.1 GCA_017379255.1 Akkermansia sp.
CCCAAAGAAGGGGAAGAACTGCCCGCCGGCGATGTTGCTCCCGATTTATCACGCGCCGTCACCGACCTGCTCGGTTCATACCGCTGCCTGGGTGACTGCCAGCGCGCCGCCGATGACCCGGAGGAAGCCCTCTCCACCTACACCAAGGGCAAGGATCTGGGCGAGCGGCTCAAGCGACTCTCCTCAGACATGTCCATCGCCTACGCCAAGCTCCTGACCTCGCTTGGCAACCTGCAGAACACCATGGATAAACCGCAGGAAGCCATGGGCGCCTGGGTCATGGCCGCCCGCATCTGCCAGAGCCTGAACGCCAGCAGCCCGAAGCTTGAGGTAAAGGCCGAAACCAAGCGCTGTTACGATGCGCTGGTGCCTGCCATCAATGCGGTAGCCCAGAAACTGCAGGGTGAGCAGCAGGCCGCCGAGCAGAAGGCGGCAGAAGAAAAAGCCGCCGCCGAAAAGGCCGCAGCAGAAGCCGCAGAAGCAGAAAAAGCTGCCGCTGAGCGTCTGGCTGCCGAACAGGCTGCCCAGAAAGCGGCAGAGGAAAAAGCCGCCGCTGAACAAGCCGCCCAGCAGGCAGCCGAACAGCGTGTGCGCAAGCGCCGCCGCCGTTAAAAAAAAGCCCACCCGCTTTCTGCCCCGTGGCTCAGTTTCTGATTTCACTCCCCGCACTGGAGCGCAACGCCCGCCTGCTGCAAGAGGTAGCCCAGGCCTCCGGCGCGCACATGCTGGTGGCCCTCAAGGCCTTTTCCACCACGGCAGGTCTGGGCGTGCTCCGGCCATACGCCGCAGGCTGCTGCGCCTCCGGCCTGTATGAAGCGCGCCTGGGTGCCCGGCATCTGGGCGGGCATGTAGCCGCCTATTCCCCAGCCTACCGGGAAGCAGAACTGGCCGAGCTGCTGGAGTTTACCCACCACATCGACTTCAACAGCGTACCCCAGTGGCAGCGCTGGCGCGAGCTCTGCCTCGCCCACCCGCGCGTACAGAGCGGCCAGCTGCAGCTGGGGCTGCGCATCAACCCCTGCTTTTCCACCGGACACACCGCCCTGTACGACCCCTGCGTGCCAGGCTCGCGCCTCGGCATCCCCGCCGACCAGCTGCAGAGCGCAGACCTCAGCGGCATCTCCGGCCTGCACTTCCACACCCTTTGCGAGCAGGGGGCGCAGGAGCTCATCGATACCTTCCGCGCCTTTGAAAAACAATTCGGCGGTCTGCTGGCCAGCCCGCAGATACGCTACCTGAACCTCGGCGGCGGCCACTGGATTACCAAACCGGACTACGACCGCCCTGCCCTCATCAACCTGCTGCGCGAAATCCGCCAGATGTACCATGTGGAGGTCTACCTGGAACCCGGCGAAGCCTGGGCCATCCACACCGGCGTACTCCGTGCCCGCGTGCTCGATATCTTTGAATCCCTGGGCTACCAGCACGCTATCCTCGATGTCAGTGCCAGCGCCCACATGCCCGACGTGCTCGAAATGCCCTACCGCCCGGAGGTCTATGCCCTGCACCCCGGCGGCACCGGCACCCCCGCCGTCACCCTGCCCGGCGAACACTACGCCCCCGCCGCCGCCCCCGGCGAAAAAGCACACACCTACCGCCTCGGCGCCCCTACCTGCCTGGCTGGCGATGTCATCGGCGATTATTCATTTGACCACCCGCTCCAGGTGGATGACACCATCATCCTGGACGACATGAGCCACTACACCATCGTCAAGACCACCCATTTCAACGGCGTTCCCCACCCGGATATCGCCATCTTGCAGCACGACGGCAGCATCACCACAGCCAAACGCTTCGGCTACGCGGACTTCGAGTCCCGCCTCGGGTGAGTGAAAGTGATTAAGGAATAGTGAATAATGATTAGTGATTGAAGTGCGCTTGCGTTATCATTATTCATTAATCACTAGTCACTAATCACTTAAAAAAATCTGGCTTGGCAAACCATGCTGGCTTGCCAAGCCGAAGTTTTTTTCTCCGAAAAAAACGGAGGCTGGAGGCGAGGGGAATTGAACCCCTGTCCTGGACACTGTTGACGCAAGCATCTCCATGTTCAGACGCGGATTGCTGCATCTCGCCGGTGATCCGCTCCGCGTCAGCCTTTCACCATAGCCAGGAACCTGTGGATGTCATACCCGGCGCGGTTCCCCCGCCGGATACCTGCCTACTGAGCTAGGCGCGTCATCCCTAGTAGGCGTCGGGAATCGGCGCAAGGCGCGTTATTTACGCAGCCATGGCGTATTCGTTCTTAGAATAGGCACTTAATCTTTTGAGCGGCTTTTAAGGAGGCCAGCCGATCAACCTCCACATGCAGCCGACGCCTCGAATGTTCAGTCGAAACCGGGACGCCCCCATGTTATTTTTCCCTGCAGGAATTAGTGGACAAAAAAACCGGTTTCGTTGAATCGAACCGGCATTTTTGATAATTCCTTATGAGAAACACGCCCGTGAGGATTCGAACCTCAAACCTTCTGATCCGTAGTCAGATGCTCTATCCAATTGAGCTACGGGCGCTTTTTTCCTTTTCAGGAGCCGCACTGTGTTGCGGTGAGCGCAGTATACACGATACCTCCCCGATAGTCAAGATAAAATTCTACATTTTTTTATTTTATCTCATTTTTTGCGTTTTTTTGCAAAAAAGGCTTGCATTGGGGCATGGGCATCTGTATAATGCGCCCGTTCCCGCTGCAAAGCGGTGAATCGGTAAATCCGATGGAGCGGTAGCTCAGTTTGGTTAGAGCGCAGCCCTGTCACGGCTGAGGTCGCGGGTTCGAGCCC
>JAFNWZ010000027.1 GCA_017379255.1 Akkermansia sp.
CATCGCCATCATCCAGGTCAATATAGAATGAGGGCAGCGTGAGCACACCCAGACGGTACGTGCGGCCACCGCTTTTCATATCAATGATGCGCCCGCTGGCCAGCTCTTCAGACATGGGAATTTCATCGCGCACGATGGTCACCACCTTCTCCTCGCCGGTGTTGTGGTTCTGCACGCGCAGTTTCACCGACTCACCCTTCTGGCCGCGGATAAGGTCCACCACCTTATCAATGCTCAGGAACATGATATCCGTCCAGTTATCATCGCCATGCGGCGCAACCGCCACAATGTGGTCCCCCAGCTGCAACTGGCCGCACTTGGCGGCCGGTCCCCCCTTCACAATACCTTCAATCGTGGTGGAGCCATCATCATCAGACTGCAGCTTGGCACCAATACCGACAATGGAAGCCTTAATCATGTCCTTGAAGCGCTGCTCCTCGCGGGCACCCATATAATCGCTGTGCGGGTCATACACATGCGCCACAGCATTGAGCAGATAGGACACCATATCCTCGCGGTCTGCCTCCTGAATCTCATTGCGCATACGCTTGATACGGGCCAGCATCTTATCCGTGACTGACATCTCCTTCTCTGCGGGAGAAGGCTTACCCTTGGCCGCTGCCAGGGTGGCCAGGTTTTCGCGGCGAAGCACCTCGGTAAGAATCATATCCTCACCTGGTCGCGCCAGAGCTGGTCAAGCTCTGCTGCATTTTCAGCACGCGGCAGCTTGCGGCGGCTGCGGGGCACGCTGCGATCCGAATCAAACGAAGGCATTGCTCTGGAATATTCCTGCAGCAGCTTTTCAGCCAGGGCGATGCGCGGCAGTGCCCGGGCGCTGAAATAGGCATACAGCTCCTCCGCCAGGCGCGTTGTCTGGTTCGCCAGCAGGTAATCACCGAAGCTGCTGGCATAACGCTTGCGGAGATATTCCACATCCTGCTGCGTCAGGAAAAGATGCTGGGCATCGAGCGATTGCACATAGCAGTCCAGAAACTTCTGGTACATATCCTGCGAGAACCGGGCGCGTGAGAAATGCGCATTCTGCAGCACGAGCGAAAACTGCTTACCGATGATATCGTAATCCGGTTCCGCCTGACTCACAGAAGAGCACGACACCAACGCCGCCGCCGCGGCCATGGCGAGCGCGCGCGTACGCGCACGCCAGTTGTTGAAGATCATTTTCATATATCGGGTAAAAATTATCAATCCCCCCGGACCCTCCCAGGGAAAAGGCTTTCTCAGTTAAGTACCGGAAAAAAGCCAGCGTTCTGTCACGAAAACAACATCATGACAAAACCCGCTGGCTGATTTTTCGATATCTCAGTCTTTCTTGCGGCGCGGGCGCTTAGCTTTAGCCAGCTTGCACCCCATGGCAGCCGCCATGTTGCGCACCCCCTGCTCCAGCTCAGCAATGCGGGTCTTGGCAGTTTTAAGAGCACCCTCCAGGCGGGTAGCCCGTGTCTTGGCCGTACGGGCAGCAATGCGGGCTACGCGCAGCTCCTCCTTCACGTCATCAGAGCAAGCCTCCACTTTGCGACGCCCGGGGCGAGTGCCGACAAAACGCTCCATAATGGCGTCTTCCGCCTGCTTCTTCCACAGAGAAATCAGAGTCGGTGCCACATTTTTTTCCTTGGCCACTTTCTGAATTGTTGTTTTACGGGTCAACACCGCCATAATGATTTCTGCTTTCTCCTCAGGCGCGTACGATGTGCGGGTTCTAGATTTTTCGGACATAATAATAAAACATTCGGTGTCTCCTTGAATACTACTTTTAATCTGTTAAATCAAGTATATATTTCGTATTATCCTACATGCTGACACAAACAGCAGCAATAAACAGAAAAAAATCCCCTCACTTTATTCAAGTAAGGGGATTTTTTCTGATACGCACGAATGGACTCGAACCATCACGATGTTACTCACTAGAACCTGAAACTAGCGCGTCTACCAATTCCGCCACGTGCGCATTTGATTGGTGCAGGGGCAGTTTACCACAGATATTTTTTTATTGCAAGCCAAATTTGCAAAAAAAAATGATTTTTTCTTTTTTTTGCAGAGCCAGCGCCCGCGAGAAAGTAGCTTGCGCACGCGCGATGCGCGTGGTATAATGGCAGGCGCATGAACCCAGAGAGCACAGCGGTATCCCCCACCACCCGCAGCAGACGCGGAGTGCCGAGGCGCGATTCACAACGCCCGGCGGATACGCGCCCCGAGGTGCCGGATCATGAAATTCTGCGCAAGATTGGAACGGGGTCATACGGTGAAGTATGGCTGGCGCGCTCTGTAACAGGGGCATACCGAGCAGTCAAGGTGGTATGGCGAGAGGATTTTTCCGATGAACAGGTATTCATCCGCGAGTTTGATGGCATCCTGAGCTATGAACCCATAGCCCGCGGCATACCGGGGCTGGTGCATATTCTGCACATCGGCCAGCACGGTGGGCAGTTCCCCTACTATTTCTATGTAATGGAACTGGCAGACGATGCCTACACGGGTTCACACACCGACCCCGGCTCCTACATTCCGCGCACATTGTACAGCGACATGCAGCAATACGGCAACCGCCCCATGCCACTGGATTATGTGCTGGAGGTGGGTTGCCAGCTGGCGCGCGCGCTCGCGGGGCTGCACGCGCAGGAACTGACCCACCGGGACGTCAAGCTCACCAATGTCATCTTTATCAACGGCAGAGTAAAACTGGCAGATGCCGGGCTGGTGGCGCACAGCAACCAGCGCAGCTTCGTGGGCACAGAGGGCTATATCCCCCCAGAGGGGCCCGGCACACCGCGGGCAGATGTCTTTGCCCTGGCAAAAGTGCTCTACGAAATGTCCACCGGCATGGACCGGCTCAACTTCCCCACCCTGCCGGCAAAACTGCCGGAGGGCACCAATTACCGCCGCTGGATTGAGTTCAACAACATTATCTGTGCCGCGGCAGACCCGCAGGTGCACCGCCACACCATCGTGAACGCCATCATGATGGCTGAGAAGCTGGAAGCCCTGCGGGATGAAGCCAGCATACGCCGCAAAAAGCGCCTCACCTGGCGGCAACGCGGCATCCGCGCCGGCATCTTCCTGCTCTGCGCCGGGCTGCTGGCAGGGCTCACCTACCTGCTGCTGCCGGAAGACATGGGAGACCGCCTGCGCAACGCAGCCGACTCCCTGCAGGGCAAACCGCCCGCACCGGCACCGCCGCCACCGGCCACCACCCCTGAACCACCGCCGCCCGTCCTGCCCCAGCACGGCCAATACTTCGTGGGCAGCGTGCCCGCGGGCGCCTCGGTCTACACCGAGGATGGCATCTACCTGGACGAAACACCCTATGGCCCCATCACAGCCCAGGCCGGCAAACGCGTGGCATTCATTCTGCGCAAAGAGGGATACGCAGACACCCACACCAGCGGCATCATCCCGCCGGGCAACCTGCTTTCCCTGGGGGGAGAGCTGCTGCCATACCGGCCACCGCGTACCGGTGAAGACTGGACCGATGCCCAGGGAACCCACTACCGCCCCGCCGGCGGCGTACACGAAGCCACTGCTCCGGTCACCCCGGCCCAATTCCAGGAATTCCTGAACGCAGACCCCGGCGCCGCCGCCAAATACCCCAGTGCGGTCAGCGGCGGGCAGCTCCACACCTCCCAGGAGGGCATCAGCGCATTCACTTTGTGGCTAACCCGCCAGTGCGAAAAAGCCGGCACCATCGGGAGAGACCACTCACTCATCGCCCGCCCGGAACCCGGCACAGAAGCCGGACCGGATCTCTGCGGCTACCGTCTCTACACCGTGCTGGTGCAGAAAACCCCCGTCAGCATCTACACCAACCCGGCCGGGGCCAGTGTATCGCTCAACGGCATGCCGCTGGGCATCACCCCCATGCAGGGCGTGCGTATTCCCCTAGCTCCCTACTACCTGGAAATCCGCCTGCCGGGCTACTCCACCGTGCGCCGCAGCGGGCTTTCGCCCCAGGATCTGGTGCTCAACCTGCGCCTGCAGCCCAACCATTCGGTCAACTTCGGGGCAGAATGGATTAACAGCCTGGGCATCAAGATGCAGCCCATACAGCCTAATCTGCTGGCCTGCGCCACCGAAATACGCGTGGAAGATTACAGCAACTACTGCCGGCACACCGGCGCCCCCGTGCCGCCACCCACCAGCTTTGAGCAGAACGAACACCACCCGGTGGTCAACATCACCCGCGCAGAGGCCGAAGCCTTTGCCGCCTGGCTCACCGGGCAGGAACGAGCCAATGGCCTCATCGAGGAAACAGACACCTACCGCCTGCCCACCGATGAGGAATGGAGCAACATGGTGGGCTGCAAAGATGCCGCGGGCGAAAGCCCGTATGAACGCCAGCGCCACCGCGCCACCGGCGCCACAGAATACCCTTGGGGCCGCAAATGGCCGCCCGCCTCGAACACGGGCAACTTTGCAGACACCGGCGCCATTCCCCACCTGCGCGCCGACCACACCATTCCGCAATACAACGATGATTTCACCCACACCGCTCCGGTGGGGTCATTCGCGCCCAATGCGCTGGGGCTGCACGACCTGGCAGGCAATGTACAGGAATGGGTGAGCGGGGAATACGGAGGCCCGGAGCATTTCCATTTCCGGCGCTACGGCGTGACCCGCGGCGGCGATTATACCTCCTTCCGCCCCGGGCAGCTCAGCTCACACAGCCGCACCCCGCACCCGGCAGACTCCCGCCGCCCCACCATCGGATTCAGGCTCGTTCTGGAACGCCAGCTGAACACCCCCTGAGAAAGAATGACAAAAGTGATTAGTGACTAGTGATTAATGAATGTATAATGATGCCCGCCAGACAACCACTAATCACTAATCACTAATCATATTTCTCTTACCACGCTGCCGGGGTAGGTCTGGGTGCCCTCAGGCAGCACGCGGCCGGGCAGAATCACGCATTTGCTACCAATGCGGCAGTGAGCCCCCACCACGCAGCCCAGCTTGTTCAGCCCGGTGGGCAGCAGTTCCCCTTGCCAGGGCATGCGGATTTCCCCGGCATCGTGCCGGAAATTGCTGAAAATGCAACCGCCGCCCACATTCACATCGTCGCGGATAATGGAATCGCCAATATAGCTGAGGTGGGACACAAACACCTGGTTACCCAGCAGGCTGCTCTTCACCTCCACCGCATTGCCAATCACGCACCCATCGCCCACGCTGGTTTCACCGCGCAAGTAAGCATGCGGGCCAATGCGGCAGCCACGGCCAATGCGCACATGCCCCTCAATCACCGTGCCGGGCAGCACCACTGAGCCCTCCCCCAGCGCCAGCACGCCCAGGATATGAGCACCAGGGCTCACCTCACCGCGGATATCCGGCTGCAGGTGCATGAGCTCTGCCCGGGCCGTCTCCAGCTCTTTCCACGGTTCCATTTACGGCTCCTCCTTTCCGATACCGAACTTGCGGCAGGCCTCAAGCAAATGTTCATAGGCGGATTTCTCCTGCCCGGCGGGGCGCTCCATCAGCAACGCCTCCGGGTACACATGCGCATAGCGCCGCCCCTCTGCATCCCGCTGCAGTGCCGAAAAACGCAGGTTCACATCTGCCGCCGGGCATTCGCGCCACGGGCCACCCAGTCGCGCGGCAATATCGCGCACATTGCGGTAAGGGTAGCAGTATGTATTCACCCAGTAATCAACCTGCGGGGCACGCTCTCGGGGCTTGGAGCGCTCCCGGCGGCTCACCGGGTCCACAGTAAGCACCAGCACCCTGCCCGAGTGAGGCACATCCTCCACGCCGCGCAGCGCATCCATAATGGCCGAGCCGCCATAGCTATGCCCCACCAGCACCACATCAGCCGCCGGATTCAGGGTCAGAAAAGCCCGCAAATCACGCTGCAGTTTCCAGGTGCTGTGAAAAAGCAGATTCCCCGTGCCGCTCTCCCAGGCATAATAGGCGCGCAGCTGCCTGCCCCCGCAGGGCAGCGGCGGGGTCTTCTCATAAATCTTGCGGAACTGCAACAGCACCGGCTCCGCAAAACCGCCCACAAAGATGAAAGCCACATCGGCCTGCTCCGCCCGCAGCGGCTCCTGCGTGCGCCGCTCAACAGGGCCCGTGCGGGGCGCAGGCTCAATCCCCGCCGCCACCTGCGGCTGGGAGCAGGAAGCCAGCATCCCGGCCAGTACCACGCAAGCTGTCAGCGCCTGTTTCACAGCTTTGTATTGAATACTTTTTCCAGATACGGCGCAAGAATGCTGTAAAGCTCGCGTTCCTGAGCTTCGGGCAGCACCACATCGTGCATCACCACGCGGTCGGTCATCACTGTTCCGGCCAGACACTGGCCATTGGAGGCGTAAAGATAGAAACGGTTCTTTACCAGCGGGTGGTGCTCATCATCTGTCTGGTAAGCCACCTCCGGCACGTGGCGGCGTTCACCTTCCTGCAGGATGGCGCAAACGCGCTCACGGGTCTTCGCCAACAGCAGTTTTCCGGGTTCATCATGCAACCATGCCGGCACAAAGGGAGTCACCATCAGGTGGGGGGAAGCCAGCATCTCCTCCACCGCATCCTGGCTCACACTGGCATTCTGCGGCACACAGGCGCTCAGCACCGCCGCCGTACATACCAAAAGGGCAGTCTTCTTCATCATAACAAAAAACAATCAGGATTCTGCGCGGGCAATATCACTGGCCATCTGCTGCGTGGCCGCCCGCAGCAACGCCACCACATCATCAAAACCCTGGATGCCTCCATAGTAGGGGTCGGGCACTTCATGCAGCGGACAATCATCCGCAAACCAGGCGCTCATCGGCACCACCTTGGCCATTTCCTCCGGGGTTGCTGCCTTGGCAATGACCTCCTCGTAATTGGAATCATCCTGCGGCACAATCAAATCAAACGCCGCAAAATCCCGGCGGCTGAACTGGCGGCCGCGGTGGCCGTTGTACTCATAACCAGCGCGGGCCAGCGCGTCCCGCATGCGGGCATCCGGCTTTTCTCCGATGTGGTAGGAAGCCGTACCGCATGAATCGGACTCCACATGGTCTGCCAGCCCGGCCTCTTTCACCGCAGCATTGAACAAATGTTCTGCTGCTACCGAGCGGCAGATATTGCCCAGGCACACAAAAAGCACACGGAAGGGCTGCTGAGCAGATTCCGGTTGACCATCCCCGTCAATTCTGGTATGTACATCCATGTCAACCAGCATCCTAGCATAACATGCTCAACATTGCACGCCTGAATTCTGCCCCCGAAATATTTTACTCCCTGCAGGGAGAAGGCATCCGCAGCGGCACCCCTGCCGTATTCCTGCGTCTGGCAGGGTGCAATCTGGCCTGTAAGTGGTGCGACACCAAGCACTCATGGGGGAACGGCATCCTCTGCTCCGTGCGGGATGTAGCCGCCCATCTGGAGGAATACAACTGCGCCTCCCTTGTCATAACTGGTGGTGAGCCCCTGCTCCAGCAAGGGCCGCTGGAAAAGCTGCTTGCCCTGCTCCCGGCCGGCCTCCACATCGAAGTGGAGACCAACGGCACACTCATTCCCACCCCCGCCCTGGCGCAGCGGGTCAACCAGTGGAACGTGTCTCCCAAGCTGCAGCACTCAGGCAATGCGGGCGATAAATCCATCGTCCCCGCAGCGCTGGCTTTTTTTGCAGAGCACCCCTGCGCCTGGTTCAAGTTCGTGGTGCAAAACGAGGCCGACTGGGCGTCCATCGCCGCACTGGGGCTGCCACAGCAGCGCATCATCCTCATGCCCTGCGCCACCACCCGCACCGCGCTGGAGGCCGCCCGTCCTGCCGTAGTCGAGATGTGCCTGCGCCACGGCGTGCGCCTGGGCGACCGCCTGCACCTCTCCCTCTGGGATGATAAGAAAGGGGTGTAAGGCACAGAACTGTTAGTTCTAACCTCTTGATAAAACAGCCTTGTAGTGCTAAGTATGGGGTGCTATGAAAACCACCCTGTTCTGCCTCTGCCTGCTGGCTGGCAGCGCTGCTGCTGCCCCATATTACCTGCCCTCGCCCCAGCCGGGAGCGCTTACCGATGCCGACTGGCAACCAACCAACCGGCTGGAAGGCCTCTACGCCATAGGCGCTTCCCACACGCCCGATACTGCGGGTTTCCGCCTGGGGCAAAGCCTCTACAGCCCGGCAGATTCCAGCATACGCCACGAATTCAGCCTCCAGATAGCCCCGCAGTGGGGCAGCGGCCACCGCACGCGTCATGAGCACCGCAGCCACCAGGATATTTTCCTGGCACCCCTGACAGGTGGCTACACGCTCAACCTCGGTCTGACCGATGATATCTACCTGTATCTGGGAGGCAAGGCTGGCTGGGCCTTCGGGCATTACAAAGAAAAATCCCCGGTCTATAAGGAAAGCGGCTACGTCAACGGATTCACCTTCTCAGCCGGCGGCGGGCTTAAAATCCGCTGCAGCGAACGCCTCTATGCCCAGCTGGGCTACGAATTCGGACGCACCTACACCAACAACCGGCACGATGACACCCTGGGACAGCACATCATCACCGCCGGGCTCGGGTGGCAGTTCTGAATGTAGGTTGTTGGATGTAGAATGTATTGAGTCTGGCAAGCTAAGGCCTGCAGTCAGTATGCTTTCATCAACCCTACGGCATGCCCAGCTTAAAGGCCGGGGCTTCGTCTGCTGCGCGCAGCGCAGGGAACTCCATACATTCAACATTCTACATTCAACGGTAGTCCCTCTTGCCGAAAATGGCAGAGCCCACGCGCACAATGGTAGCCCCTTCCTCCACCGCCACGGCGTAATCATGGCTCATGCCCATGGAAAGCTCCGGCAGGGGGAGCGGGCCGCAGGCGCGCAGGCGCTCTGCCAGCTCGCGCAGAGCGCGGAATGCCGGGCGCGCCCCCTCCGGGGCTTCCGAGGGCGCAGGGATGCACATCAACCCGCGTATTTCCAGATACGGCAGCGCCACCAGTTGCGCCCAGGATTCCAGCAACTCCGCCGGGGTAAAGCCATGCTTGCTTTCCTCGGCATCCACATTCACCTCCAGCAGGATACGCGCAGTACAGCCCAGCTCACCCGCTATGCGGGAAACCGTCTCTGCAAGGCGCAGCGAATCCACCGCCTGCAGCAGCCCGAAGCCCTGTTCCAGCGCCTTGCGTACCTTGTTGCGCTGCAGCGGGCCGATGAGATGCCACTCGCAATCGCCCGGCATTTCCGGCATCTTGCCCATGGCTTCCTGCAGGCGGTTTTCGCCAAAGAGACGCTGACCGTCATTATATGCCTGCATGATATCCTCCACCGGGAAGGTCTTGCTCACAGCCAGCAGCTTCACACTGCCCGCCGGGCGTCCGGCGCGCCGTTCTGCCGCGGCAATACTGGCTTTAATCTCCTGCAACTGGTCCTGTATGTACATGGCTGCATCATACCACACCCCCTCCCCCAATGCGAGAAAAAAGGCGGTATTCTGCATAGCGAACAGCAGACTCATTCAGAAAGTTTATCCTTGCCGGGCGGCGTCCGGCGTGGTACACATGGTAGATATGCACCACTTTCGCACCATTTTGTACGCCACTGGCCTGTGCGCCCTCATCAGCCCCGCCTTCTCCAGTGAATGGATAACCGATTTCGAGGAGGCAAAAGCCCGGGCACGGGCTGAAAACAAGGCCATATTTGCCAATTTCACCGGGTCTGACTGGTGCGGCTACTGCATGCGCATGAAACGGCAGGTGCTCGACACCCCGGAGTTCCTGGCCTATGTGCGGGATAAGTTCGTGCTGCTCGAAATTGATTTGCCACGCCGCAAACAAGTGGACGCTGCCGTTCTCGAAGAACGGCGCAGGCTCTGCCAGCGGTACGAGGTGACAGGTTTCCCCACCTTTGTAACCATGAGCCACACGGGTGAAGTGCTGGGCGGCTGGGTAGGCGCCCGGCCCGATGTGGCCAGCACCACCACCCTGCTGGATACCGCCCTGGCACGCGGGCAACAGCTTACCGCGGCGCGCCAGCTGCAGGGCACGGCGCGCGCCCGGGCGCTCATGGAGGTTTACCAGAGCTTCCCCAAGAACTTCAAGCACGCCGCCGCAGCGCTGCGCAAGGAGATTCACGACCACGACCCCGACGATACCACGGGGCTGAAGGAACAAGCCATGGCCGATGCCCAGATGCTCGAGCTCATGGAGCAGCTCAATGCCCATTACCGCGATTACCAGCGCCAGACGGAGATTTTCGACTCCTTCATAGCGCAGGCCCACCCGCTCAACCAGGAGCGCATCATGGAGCTGAAGCGCGATATGGTCGTGTTCCCGTGTCTGAATATCATGCTGCTCAACGCGGACAGTGTGGAGGAGGTGCTGAAGGCGCGCGATTATGTGCTCAAGGAAGCGCAGAACTCATACCCCGACCACATGAAGGCGGACATGATAAAGGCACTGGAGGCCAATTTCCAAAACCCCGAAGCCCTGCTGCAGCAGGTGCGTGCCCGCCGGGCACGCACCTGATTCCGCTTTCTGCAGCCACGTGGCAAGAGGAAAAGCTCACAGCCGCCCCTCGTTGCGCATATCCTGCACAAAGCGGCTGATGGTGGATACGTTTACGAAGAAGGCATCTGCGGCCTCGCGCAGTGGTGCCCCGGGATGCGCTTTCAGAAATGCAAGCAGAGCTTCATCCCGCTTGTGCGGGCGGCGTTTGCGGGGCGGTCTTTCCCTTTTGGCAGGCAGAGAGGGTCTGGCAATCATCATTCTGACCGTATTGCCGGAAACCGTAACCTCCGGTGAAGCCAACCCCGCAGACGCACAAGCCTGCAGGACGCGCTGAATGCCAGTTCCCCATTGCTCTACGATGTTCATCTTACGGAACACATCGGCCAGAAGAGGATTTCGCAGACGGGAATACCCGGAAAGCATTTCCTCCACGGTCAGATTGTCGTATAGCATCTTTTTGCATCTTTTTGCATCTTTTTGCATCTTTTTGCAAAAAGAAAGAAAATCGCGCGCACCTGTTCCGGGTGCGCGCGATGGCATCAAATCAAGCGTAAGTAAAATTATTCCTCTGCGGGAGCAGCCGGGGCTTCGGGGGCAGCAGGCTCAGCAGGGGCTGCCTCAACCGCGGTCTCTGCGGGCTTCTCCTCAGGTTTCTCAGGCGTTTCCGGGCGTTCGCTGGCGGCGCTCACCATGAGCTCACGCCCCATGAAGGGCTGGCCGTGCAGCACCTCGGCAGCGCGCTGGGCATCCTCCAGCTTCTGCATCTCCACAAAGGCATAGCCCTTGCTCTTGTAAGTGCGGGTGTTATAGATGATTTCCACGCTGCGCACATTGCCAAATCCCTTGAAGAGATCCTCCAGCTCAGCTTCGGAAGCCTCGTAGGAAAGATTACCTACATAGAGGCGGGCATTGCGGGTGGGGGAAACGGAAGCCGGGCGGCGGCGCTGTTTCTCCTGGCGGGCGGCGGGGTTGCCCCCCTGGTTATTGCGCCCCTTGGCCACGCGCACGTTCTCCTTGGGTTTGCGCTTGTCATTCTTGCGGTTTTCTTTCTGGGCACCCTCTTTCTTCTTGCCGAAACCGAAGAAATTGAGAATGCGCTGCAGCAGACCGGGCTTGGGAGCGGGCTGTTCCTGGCGCGGCATACGGCGGCGGTACGGACGGCCCTTATTATTACGGCGGCGGCGGGCTCCCTGTCCCTGCCGGCCTTGTGTATAATGTTCTGCCATGTTGGTTATTGAATCGGATTACTATGCGGAATCATGCCCGGCTCTGCCTGTACATACCCGGCGGCCTGGGCATTTGAGAGATTTGATAGATAGGTTGGACACACGATGTCCAACTCCATGTTACTACACCCGCCCCCACACGCAAGCCAAAATCGCGCCAGCATGGGGAAATTCCGGA
>JAFNWZ010000028.1 GCA_017379255.1 Akkermansia sp.
AAACATCATTCCCATTCTGCACCATGACCGTAGAATAGGCTGAGGTGAAGCCATCGCTCTTTCCTGTGATGTCGGCCAGCACAAAGTAGTTGTTACCCTGCGTTTCATCAAAGGCAAAGCCCAGGTTGGTGATGGTCACGCCGCGGCTGAAATCCAGGGTCACGCCATCCAGCGTGAACACGGCCTCGTCTCGGTTGGTCCACCCGGCATCAGCAAAGGAAATGGTGCCCGGAAGGGTAAGGACGGCCGAGCCGGAATTGCTGGAGAACGAGATGCCGCCTGCCGCATTTTCCACCTTCATGAGGCCGTACATGGTATTGCCGGAGCCTTCCATGACCCACTTGGCACCGCCATGGAGGTGCGATTCGGAAATGGTGTTGCTGCTGGTGCCGGTCACCAGCCTGCCATCGCTGCGCAGACGCAGCACGTCTGCCTCCAGATTACCGCTGACGGTCAGCGTAGATGGCGCATAATTTCCGGCAGAGGATTCTGAACCGACCTCCACAATCAGCTTGCGGTTGTCTATGTCCTGCAAATCCCTGGTGCTCAGGGAACCACCGCCGAATACGCGCAGGGATTGCGCTGTGGTGACACCGGAGATGGAGACCGTGCCGCCATCCACGGACATCTTGTCATTCACGGTGAGGTTCGCAGCACTCAGGCGGCCTCCACCAGTCACGCTGGCATCATCTGCCACAGTGATATCACCGGTCACGTTAATGACACCGCCGGCAGCTACCTTCAACTCATCCTTTTCGGCATAAGTCTCCGTGATATTCAGATTTCCACCCACGCTCAACGTGCCACCGGCCGCCTCGGCCATGGCGCTCTGCAACGACTGGGAAAACGCCAGCGTCCCCCCCTGGGCAGACACGAGGTTGAATGCGCTGTTTCCGGTTGCATCCCCCGTCATCACCTGCGTGTTGCCATACACCTTGGTCAGGTTCAGCGGAGCGGCAGAGGCATAGGAAGCCGTGCCGGACGTATAGTAAGCTCCGTTGAACGTACCATCGTAGATATATTCCTTGCCGGAAGCATCGCCCAAAGTCAGGGTGTACGACAAATCACCGGAATTACTGGTAACGGTGGAGAAATCCTCATCTCCCCCCTGCAGGCCGAGGAACTGCGCATTGCCGGTGATATTCAGAATCGTGCCGATGGCCTGGCCGGAGTAAGTGGCAGAACCATCCTTCTTGTGATAGGATTCCCCGGAACCTAAATCCATATCCACCGCGGCATATTCCCAATGGGAACCGGCGGCATTCAGCTGCACGCGCGCGGCCTGGGAACCCGCCATCCTGATAAGCCCGCTGAAGCCCATTTCCTCACCGGGATTCCCTGTGAAGGCATAAATGGTGGTGCGCCCCTCAGTATCACCCATGAGGGTGATGCTGCCCTTACCCTGCAGCTTATCGAACTCAAACAGGCCATAACCGGCGAGGGGCAATTTTTCTCTTCCATTCTTGCCGCCGTCCTTCTCCAGCTCGGCATGCAGGTAGGCGTTGGCATTATTCACCACCACATCAGCAGTGGTCGGCTGGCCCAGATACAGGTGGCTGCCCTCGCTGAGCACCACCATGGCAAGCTCCTTTACCTCTTTGCCTTTAATCTCAGAATCTTTCGCGTTGCCTGCAGCTTTCCATTCCGTTTTTTCCTTACCGACTTCCCACACCGCATTCTTCCAGGACTTGGGCTTCTCATCGGTATGAACGCTGGCACTGTTGCCCGCCCCCACCACAACGGCTTTATTCCCGGCCTGCGAGATGAGGCTGGCCAGTTGTTCGTCTGTAATACCGCTGCTTTCCGCCACCGTGGAAACAGCATTGCGGGACATAGCCATCATGCGCATGCCACGGGGACTTTCGCCGGAGTCCATCGAGCCCATATACACCGGCTGGGGGCCCGTGCTGGTGTCATCCTGGGCGGTTTTCTTCTCCGTTGTCTCTTCTTCCTCCTTTTCCTCTTCCTCCGGCTGATCCGGCGCGGTAGCAAGGAAGGAATTCTTCATGGCAGAAGAATTGCCGCTTCCCTGGGTTCTGGTTACCTTCAGGGGTGCCTGCCAGTAGCGGGCGCGTCCCATGCCCACTCCCCAGGGAGCACTGTAACCTATGAGCGGGTGGTTGATGACCGAGCCGCGGTGCGTCTTGAAAAGAGCATCGCGGTACGCGGAAGCCCCCACCTTGCCGTGCCGCAGCGCATCGGCAAAGCGGGTCATCAACTCATCATTGTTCTCATGGGCAAAAAGATCACGCCCCACCCCCATGGCACGCAGGCGGTGAGCCAGCTGCTCCAGAAGCAGGCGTCCCTCCTCTGTCTCCAGACGGTCATCATCTTCCATGAGCGCCTCCATCGCCACGCGGATTTCCTCCTCGGTGAAGGCCTGTCCGTCATCGTGCCGGGCAATCCGCTCCAGGAGCTCATCCAGCTGGGAACTCCCCTTCCAGGAATCCGCATTCAGCCAGTAGCGGCGGTATACATCCGTCCAGGCATCTTCGTATGCCTCGCGGGGAGATTTGCCTGCCGCTATCAACTCATTAGCCAGTTTCATTGCCTCTTCGCGCATGCGCGCCTGGCGCTGCTGGCGGTGTTCCACCAGGGCAGAATCAGTGGCAGAATGACTGCCGTACACTTCTTCATAGCTTTCACCCTTAGCGCCGATAACGCGAATAACCCGGGGCGCATCCACAGGTTTCAAATCCGAATAGACCCACCAGTAATTCACGCGCACTTCATCGGCGTGCGAAATGCCAGCCATGCTCATGGCCGCCATGAAATACCCCAGCCAGTTGCTCCTGCTGCCCTGTGCGGCAGGATTCACTTGAAAACGAACGGAATGACTAGGGGATGTATGATGATTCATAATATCGGGCGGGCATTATACTCTTTTTACCTCGTTTGTCCAGAGTAAATC
>JAFNWZ010000342.1 GCA_017379255.1 Akkermansia sp.
CCTGCGCCGGGAGAAACCGATGGTGCCGGAGGTGCTGCTGCCGGAGCTGCGCAAGGCGGTGAAGGCGTACAAGGAGAATCCGCGTAAGTCTTCCGGCAAGGTGCAGGTGCGTGGTGAGTATGAGGACAAGGGCCGCGCCAGGACGCTGACCTGCAGCCGGGATGGTGCTCTGTACGCGATTCTTCTGCATGAGCAGAGTGATTATCAGACGGTGTTTGACCGCGGGCAGGTAGTAGCGGAGGCTGGTCTCCTGTACCGCGAGGGTCTGAATACGCCTGAGAAGATACGCCAGCTGTATGATTATGTGGGCCCGGCGGGGCTGCGCTATGGGTACGCTCTGCGCGAGAAACTGCATGAGCAGGGGCTTACGGTGGCGCAGGTGTTTGAGGCGCGTGAGGGCATCCCCTTCAAGTTCCGGGATAATTATTTCCGCGCGAGCTTTGACCGCCTGGCGGTGCAGGATAAGAATCCGTTGACTGATGGCAAGGTGAATGGCGTGGGCGGCGGTAAGTACGGCATGCTGATAAACCGCGTGGCCCACCACCAGGAGGCGGCCAAGTGGGATATGGGCGCAAGCATGGTGTTCCTGGCGGCGAGTCTGGAGCAGGATAATTATATCTTCACGAGCCACATTACTGACCGCTGGAGGAAGCTGCTGCTGCAGCGCGAGTTTGCCACGAAGCTGAAAGCCTACCTGGGTGACGATGTGATGAAGAAGCTGGTGGCCTGGCTGGATGTGATAGACGGCGCACCGCTGGATAATATGAGCGCGTTTATGAACCTGAGCCACTGGCAGGGATTCTTTACCGGGGCATGGGCGGCCAGCGTGCTGAACGGTAACGGCTATGTGCTGATGAAGCAGGCGAGCGCCCTGCTGCATGGGTATGCTGCCGGGTATGTGCCGGAGGCTATCAAGGAGCAGGAGGACGGTGTGCGGGAGGTGGCTCACCGGCATATTGGCTTACTGGAGTTCCTGGGCAATGCTGTGGCTGGCGGTCCTATCTCTGACAAGGATTTGGAGAACAGTCCGTATTTCCAGGCCCGCCGCACGGCGGTGGGCAAGGGCGTGGCCACGCAGGGGCACATGGATGCCGGGCGCAAGCGCAGTGCGCTGGCTTTGCCCAGCGAGAAACTGGGCGAGCAGATAGAAAAGCTGGATGCCTGGCTGAACCGGAAGACTGCGCGCGCGCTGGCCAATGCATTCTACGCCGCCAGCAAGAAGCTGAATGAGCAGCACGGCGGGCTGCTGACTGAGGAGCAGCTGCGTGAGGGCGCGCTGCAGGCAGTTGGCCGTATGCTGGAGCTGGGAGCCCAGCCACAGACCCGCACGCAGAAAGGTATCTTCCAGAATGGTAGCGGCATGCTCGGCAAGATGACCTTCGCCATGAAGAGCGAAAGTATCAACAAGCTGGGGCTGATGAGTGCCCAGGCGGTGCGTGGCGAGCGTGTGAGTCCGGTTGCGGCCTGGGTATCCTTCGGCCTGGTCAATGCCGCGATTTCGTTC
>JAFNWZ010000029.1 GCA_017379255.1 Akkermansia sp.
GTGAGTATGATTCCCGAGGGAATGAAGTGAAATGCGTATTTATAGGAACCGATGGAAATCCATGCCTGCATAAGGATGGGTTTGCAGGCTGGGAGAGTGAGTATGATTCCCGCGGGAATGAGATGAGACGTGTTTTTCTAGGAACCGATGGAAAGCCATGCCTGCATAAGGATGGGTTTGCAGGCTGTGAGAGTGAGTATGATTCCCGAGGAAATATAGTGAAACGCGTATATACAGGAACCGATGGAAAGCCATGCCTGCATAAGGATGGGTTTGCAGGCTGGGAGAGTGAGTATGATGCCGAAGGTCGGGAAACGTTGTGCTTGTACCTGGGTCCGGACGAGAAGCCGATGGTACAGGAATGCGGCTGGGCCGGGCTGCGCAAGGAGTACGATGCCGGAGGTCGAGAAACGTTGTGCTTGTACCTGGGTCCGGACGAGAAGCCGATGGTTCAGGCAGGTGGTCATGCCGGGTGGCGTAAAATATACAATGCTGCAGGTGATGAATCTGTTGTATTGGTGGATGTGAATGGAAACGAGATAAAACAACATGCAGATGAGGCGAGTTCTTCTGCGGTACAATCTGGCATTCGTGTGGAAGAGGATGAGAATGGTCGTCCGACTCTGGTGTTACATGTTGATAAAGAAGGTAAACCTGTTATGCAGGAGTCTGGCTATGCAGGCATACGGCTGGAATATGATAAGGAGGGGCGCACTACTCTGGTATTATATTTAGGTGCTGATGAAAAGCCCATTATGCAGAGTGCTGGATATGCTGGCATGAGTATTGAGTACCAGAGCGCAGGTAAGGTGGTCTGCTGTTTGGATGCCCGCGGGGAGCCTGTGGATTGTGCGGAGGGATATGCCTTTCAGGATATTCGGTTGAATGAGCAGGGGGAACCTCTCGAGGAAACCGTCAGGAATGCTGCTGGCGTGCGGGTCGCATGTAAAGACGGTACGTTCCGCAAAGTATACATCTATGATGAAAGCGGGACGAGGCGTCTGTGCACCGAATACTATGACCGGAACGGGAAATTGCTGCGTAGTGAGAATCATTGATGCATTATAACTGATATAAGAATATGAGCATATCCCGAGTATATAAATTCAAGGCTTTTATCAGTTACCGCCACCAGGATGTGAATGTGGCTGTGGCGTTGCAGAACTTTCTGGAGAAGTTCCGCCTGCCGGTGAAGCTGTGCCGGGAATATCCCGACCGCCCGAAGCGGCTGGGGAATGTGTTCCGAGATTTTACGGATTTGCCGCCTGCTGAGTTGAAGCAGGCTATAGAAAAAGCACTTGCAACATCCGAATACCTGATTGTGCTCTGCTCGGAGTGGACCAATCAACCGAATGAGGATGGAAAACGCTGGGTGAATGAGGAGGTGGAGAAGTTCCTTGCTCTGGATGAGCAGAATAAGCACAAAATTATTCCGGTGCTTTTGCCGCGTGATGATGAGAGCATCACGAAGGCCTATATGCCGCCTTCGGTGGTGGCGCTGGATATTCTGGCCACCGATATGGCCCGCAAGGGGGAGCTTGGAGCGTATTTCGATGTGGTGGCCGCTTTGCTGAATCTGGATCCGGTGGATTTGAGGAACCGGGCAGAGGAAGAAGAGGCGCGCCGCCTCCGGAACAAACGCATCGCGCAGGGGGCTGCTGCGGTTGTTCTGGCCGGGGCATCCTTCTTTGCCTGGGATTATTATGTGCCGAAGCACCGCTACTACGCGCATTATGAAGAGTGCAACAATGCTCCGGTCGGTATTGGGCGGTATTCGGAGAGGGAAACAAAGTCGCTGGGCGAGTATTACTTTTTTGAGGAGTGCCAGTACAAGGTGCGGCGGGTGGAATATAGGAACCATGCCGGGAGTACGGCTGTTCCGTTACCCTATGCGTGGAAGGGGGAGAAAACGGCTGTGGCCTTGTATGAGTATGATGAGCAGGGGGAGGCTACCCGTTGCACGCATCTGGATGCGCACGGTAATCTTGTCGTTATCCGGCTGTTTACGCATGAGAATACAGTGGAATATAAAAGGGAACTGCTTAAACGGGGCGGTGTGACCAATGCCCGTTCATCCCTTATAGGTCAGTTGCATACGTTTACCCTGGAGCAGACTATAATGGGCGATACCGGGCATAAGAATGATGTAGCGGCCTACTATGTGACCCGGAAAGACGGGTTCATTACGCAGGAACTATACCGGAACGCTGATGGGGACGCACGCCCGAATGAGGATGGCGTATGGGGGTGCCGGTATGAACGTGACACCCTCGGGCGTATTCTGCGCATGCAATTCACGGATGCCGGGGGACAGCCCATGGAGGGGCGCAAGGGTATA
>JAFNWZ010000030.1 GCA_017379255.1 Akkermansia sp.
ATGGAGAACTGGCGGCTGAGGCGGCTCGGCTGTTGGGAAAGAATACAATGTCCGCCCAGGCTGTGGGCGGGGCTGTGGGGAAAAATCCCATCAGCATTCTGATTCCCTGTCACCGCTGTATTGGAGCTGGCGGGAAGCTGACAGGCTATGCCTGGGGTATAGAGAAAAAAGCGTGGCTCCTTCGCCACGAGGGTTGGAAAGGAATGTAATTATGACCATCAATGAATATCAGCTGCTCCATTGAACGAAGTGCCGGTGTTTCCCAACACGAAGTATTCCTTATTGTGCTTACTGGCACGAGTTATCTACGCGAGCTTTTCCGAATTTTACGCAGCCGCAATTCTCGCAGGTGTACACAGTACGCTTGTAGAAGTTGCCGCGTTCATCCCAGTACCACTTCTGCGTGGTTCTTTTTACATTGGGATTTCCGCAGCCACAGTCAAATTGCTTATATGTACGGGTGGACTCTTGCTTTGTTTTCTTTGCGGTCTTGGACTTCTTTGGGTTCTTCTGCTTCGGCGCAGAATCCCCATTTCCATTCCACCAACGGCACACGGTATGCCAGGTCATGCCAGTATCGTTTACGCAATCAACAGGACGTGCGCCTGGATGCGCTGCCTTCCAGTCCAGCACCTGTTGCTCCTTAGACTGCTTGGCGTGAAGGTAATCCATATATTCTTCTTGGGTTCCTATCTTCCGTTCGTACTGTTTTTTAGGAAAAGTTATCCCACACAGTTTTTGCATATATGCTACGGACCAACTGTGCAATACCTTGGGCTCATTCCTTGCCAGCGAAAGAGCCTTGGACCGGTGCATTTCCACTTCTTTTTCCGGGAAGCGGGTTTTTAAGAAATCCGCCAGCTTCGAAACATCCTCCTGTATCTGGTATAGCTCAATGCCAGACTTGATTCCATACGATGCCAGGGCACGTAATGCACCAGGCTGTATGTCATATGCTCGGTCTCGTATAATGTCGCAGAACCACACAGTGTAAGCTTTGCGGTTCAGCATATGCGGTTCAGTTTTGAGAGGCTTCTTCAGCTCGACGCGCTGATGGGTCCACTCAGGCCACAATTCCTTGGCTTCCTCCACCGTAACCTTGGCCTGATGATAATCCAGCTGCTGTGCTTTGGGAACCAGAGCATTGATATCGTCGAGAGTGTACAAATCGCCCGTTCGATATGCTTCGCAGATATCCTTGTCAGCGACGGTTCCGACTACCGGATACCTGACAAACACACCACCTTGACGAGGCTTGCGGCAATATCCGAAGGCATCATGAATCTCTCTGGACAGGGTATTGTGGAGGGCAGTCAGCTTCTTTTGAAACTTCTTGAACATAGGTATAGGCTTATCAAGAACATATACAAAGATAACAGTTTCCGCTACCTTCATTACAAAGGTTGGACGCATTCTGGGGAGCCCCTTCAGTTTGTGCCGTTCAAACAAGTCTTGCAGATGCTGCCATACCATGTTCACAGGGAAATTTACACGGATAGCAAGAGCGTGTAATTCCCTTGCCAGCTTATCCTCGCCGGACATGCCAGCATAAGCCAGGAAATTCATATTGGCTTTAACCACCTTCTCGTAATCTGGAATGTTATCCAACTCGTCATGGAGATAGATGAATTTATCCTTGCTAATCTGAATCATAGCGTTAAATTTGCCATCGTTCATTACTCCGGTCTTTTGCAGTTCTCCTTCTGCAAAAATAGTCCTGTAAAACTCCTGCGGTGTAACGCAGACGGGCTGAACGTTTTCAATGTAATCGTAAAAGATGGATGCTGTAGACATAGAATTCTCCTTGTATGTTGTGTTTTGTTATATACATCTATGGTACCAGCCAAAACCTGTAAACCTTTTATAGACGCCGGATTAAGCTGGTACAAATCGTAAACTGCAATCTATTTCCATTATTAATGTCTTATTAAAAGGGAATGCCATTTTACCGAAAGAGCGACCCGCTGCATGGCTTATGTGCGGAAGGACTTAAGTTTGGATTGTCGTTTGTTTGGTTTAACTTAAGTCTGGACGGTCTTATGTTTGGGTCGCGATATGAGCAAGGGGACGAAGCCGTCGTGCTCGACGGCACCGCGCACGTACCGGCATTGGGCTGAAAAAGAAGAAAGCGGTGTCACCGGGCTCATTGTTACGGCATTTCCTTTTCTTGCTGCGACGACGAGCGCAATGATAAGTTCGTCAGTAAGTACGTGAGGAGGAGCAGCTCAAGCAAATCAATCAAGAGTAATAGCATCTCTGTGCCTCTGTTTACTATGATGACCGAGTACAATATTTTCGCACATAAGGATTTTCGATAGCCGTAGGGTGTTTGTTCATCTGATATCCATAAGAAATGCACTGTCCTACGAATACAAATAAAATAAATCAACACAAGCACGCAACATGTTGCGGGCTCGGCCTGTGGCCGGAAGCGTCGCGATTTTTGACTCCTCACGCAAAAAGAAAAGCCTGTGCAACTGCACAAGCCTTCTTGATGTTCAGAATTGTGAATCTCTCGCAAGAATTTGCGATACTCTATTGCACTTTGGCTCAGATAGGAGTATAATGGAAAATGTTAAATTATACTCACCTACCATAATGCCGAGGAGGAATCGCTATGGTATCGTACAAACCCTTGTTCAGATTGTTGGTCGACCGCGACATGAGCAAAGCTGACCTTATGAGGGCTGCCCATATCTCCCCGAACACGATGACCAAGATACGCAAAAATGAGGAGGTCAGTATGACCATCCTCAATAAGATTTGCATTGCCTTAGGCGTATCATATGGTGACATTGTGGAATATGTCCACCTGGATTCTAACGAAAAATAATTAGTCCAGATTATTGGACACTGACTGCATTACAATGATAATGGGTCAAAAGAGAGAAAGTACTACTGGAGGTTTTACATAATGGCAAAAGCAGCAGCTAAACCGAAAAAAGAAGTCTCAATGGAGGAGGCACTATGGAAGAGTGCCGACAAGCTCCGTGGCTCTGTTGAGCCTGCTGAGTACAAGCATGTTGTGCTGAGTTTGTTCTTCTTAAAATTCGCAAGCGATAAATTTGAAAAGCAGCGCAAGATGATTGCCGAAAAGTTCGGCGAGAAGTTTATTGACAATGTAGCTTTCTATACCAAGGATAATGTTTTCTTCCTTCCGGAAGAAAGCCGCTGGTCTTATATCATCGCCCATGCAAAGCAGGATGATATTGCATTGAAGATTGATACTGCGCTCTACAATATCGAAAAGTCCAACCCTGCATTGAAGGGTGCATTGCCTGATAATTACTACTCCCGTCTGCACATCGATACTGCCAAGTTGGCATCCCTGTTGGACGAAATCAACCGTATGAACACA
>JAFNWZ010000343.1 GCA_017379255.1 Akkermansia sp.
ACCAAAGAAGAAGTCATAAACACTCACCAGCAGCAGAACAACAAAAACAGCACATACAATATAACTGAGAATACCAATCTTTTTCCCGGAATACAGCTGCACCAGCACATCAAACACCCATAAGCCCAGAAGCACAATAGGAGCCAGGAAAAACGGTGCCCGCGTACCACAGAAAAATGATAACAGGACAGACAAAACAGCCACCACACACAAAAGAACAGCCCTTATCCCACGCTGTGTCCATAACGCCCAGCCTCCCAGAGCCACCGCACCCGCAATAAAGAAAAAACCGGCAAAGTTCTTATACACCAGCAGTGCCGTCGGCACTGAATTGACCCCCGCAGGCGTATACGTTGCCCGGCCGGTCCACTCCAGGCAAAACCAGGGCTGCTTCACGGCCCACCATGCCAGCATGCTCAGCAGCAGTGCCACCACGAGCACAGCCATCGGCGCAGTATGCTTCCTGTTCTGCGCCACATACACACCCGCCACATAATACACAGCAGCCCCGACAATCAGCACCGATTCCCCCCACGATTCCACCACAGCATAGCTGTTCAGGCAGCGACACAAAAAATACCCCCCGGCAGCCAGAGATAACCACCCGGGCACACTCATCCGAACCACACGATACCCCAGAAGCAGACAAAGCGTAAACAGGACCGAAACCACCAACAACACCACACAGACAGGAAAGGCGCTGAATGCAGTGGAATCCACCCCGGAAAAAGAATACAACCACAGTAACGCCAGCAACCAACCAATCAGCCGCCCCGGCACACTCTCTGTCAATCTCCTTATCGGTTTCGCTTCAGCCATACGGAACATCATACCAGATAAACACGCCGGCCGCAAGCCCGCCCGCACAAGCTGACAAAATCAACGCAACACAAAGAAGGGCAGCCCATACGAGCTACCCTTCTTCTCAAAAACTTCCCGAACAAATGGGGTTAGGCTTCAACAGCAGCGGGGGTCACGGCAGCAGCCGGAATCTCCTCCTTGTTGGTGAAGTGCCACTTCACCTTGTTACGCTTGCTGGCGGAACGAGCCTTGCGGCGCTTCTCATCCATGGGACTCTCAAAAGCGCGGCGACGGCGCATCTCCTCGAGGATACCCTCAGTGTCAAGCTTAGTCTTAAGGCGCTTCAGAGCGCGGTCGATCGGTTCACCTTTACGTACAGATACGGAACGCATGATATTTCTTTCGTTGTTGATAAATTGTCCGGGAACGGGCAGGCAAGATACAGCAATTGTGAGTAAGTGTCAAGTTTTTTGTCACATATTTAAAAAAAATGCTGTCAGATTCCCGGTGGACTGTCCTAAATACAGCTTGCCAATAGGAGCGCGAGTGTGTACAATGCGCGCGTGCCAGCACCAAAACACCCACCCTTGTGCGATTTTGCCGAGCGTCCGTTCATCCTCTTCTGGGAAGTGACGCGCGCGTGCGCCCTTGCCTGCCGCCACTGCCGCGCCATAGCCCAGCCCCAGGCGCACCCCCAGGAGCTCAACCACGAGGAAGCCATGGCGCTGGTAGACACCATAGCCGAACTGTCACCCCCCATGCTGGTGCTCACAGGCGGCGACCCCATGATGCGACGCGATATCTTCGACATCATCGAGCGGGCTGCAGCCAAAGGTCTGCGCGTAGCGCTCAGCCCGGCCGCCACCCACCGCCTCATCAACACCGATTTTCACAAACTGCGCTCCGCAGGCGTGGTCAGCCTCAGCCTGAGCCTGGACGGCGCCACGCAGGAAACACACGATGCATTCCGCGGCGTGCCGCACACCTTCGAACGCACCCTGCAGGCCGCACGCATGGCCAGGGAGGCCGGCATCCAGCTGCAGATCAACACCACCATATCCCGCACCACCCTGCCAGAGCTGGATGGCTTTGTAGAGCTACTCAGACAAATCCAGCCCGATGTATGGAGCGTATTCCTGCTGGTGCCCACAGGCCGCGCCACCATGGACGAACTACCCACGGCCGATGAGCTGGAGCACCTCTGGCAGCGACTGCTGGAACTGCGCAGCAAGCTGCCCTTTGCCATCAAGACCACCGAGGGCCACCACTACCGTCGCGCCATGATGCAGGCCGCAAAATCTGCCGGAGTTCCCGCACCGCGCCACCTGGTACCCACCCGCGACGGCAAGGGGGTTCTCTTCATCTCACACACGGGTGAAATCCAGCCCAGCGGCTTCCTCCCCCTCACCGCAGGCAACGTGCGCACCGACAATCTGGCTGACATCTACCGCAAGCACCCGCTTTTTCTACAACTGCGCAACGATGATGCACTGGGCGGCAAGTGCGGCGTGTGCGAATACCGCCGCGTGTGTGGCGGTTCCCGGGCACGCGCCTACGGCAGCGGTGCCGATATGATGGCCGCCGAACCTCTTTGCAACTATATTCCCGCAGCACTGCGCAACAACGCACCTCAGTCATGATCAACATCACCAAACTCTGGACAGGTGCCGCCCAGCCGGCAGACCACATCCGCTACGGTCAGGAAAGCGGCATGCAGCACCCCCACAGCAGCACAGCCGCCTGTCTTCCGGCCTCCTCCCGCGTGCGCAAGCCCATCGTTGTGTGGAACATCACCCGTACCTGCAACCTGCGCTGCGTGCATTGCTATGCAGATTCGCACGCCGAACGCTACGCCGGAGAACTGAACTGGGAGCAATGCTGCGCCGTCATTGATGACCTGGCAGAATACAAGGTCAACGCCCTGCTCCTCTCCGGCGGAGAACCCCTGCTGCACCCGCAGCTGCCACAGATTCTCCAGCGCGCTACCAGTAAAGGACTCAAGGTGACCATTTCCACCAACGGAACCCGCATCACCCCGGAATACGCCCGCATGTTCAAGGAGCTGGGCGTGGCATACGTCGGCATCTCGCTGGACGGCATCGGCGCCGTGCACGACCAATTCCGCGGCGTTAAGGGCGCATTCGACGGCGCTATCCGCGGCTTCAAACTCTGTGAGGAAGTCGGGCAGAAAACCGGCCTGCGACTCACCCTCACCCGCAACAACGTGCAGAGCATGGAGCAGATTCTCAACTTCATCGAACAGGAGGGAATTCAGCGTGTCTGCTTCTACCACCTGGTTCCCACCGGCCGCGGCGTAGATGTTGCAAGCCTCACCCCCGGGGAAGCCCGCGCCGCGCTCGACATGCTCATCGCCCGCGCAGAATCCTGGCACGCAGCCGGGCAGACCCGCGAACTGCTCACCGTAACCCAGCCGGCAGACGGCGTTTACCTCCTGCTGCGCCAGCTTCGCGAAGGACACCCCCTGGCCAAGGAAACACTGCGGCTGCTCACCTGGAACGGCGGTGGCGCCAACAGCTCCGGCCGGGGTATTGCCAATATCGACACCCAGGGCAATATCCACCCCGACCAGTTCTGGCAGGGAATCACCCTGGGTAATGTCAAAACCCAGAAATTCTCCGATGTATGGGAAGCGGCCAACGAACCCTCTGCCGAGGTACTGCGTGAACTGCGCGGCAGCGAGAACCCGCTGGAGCGACAGCAGAAACTCGGCGGCCGCTGCGCCACCTGCAAGCACTTTGCCCTCTGCGGCGGCGGCTTCCGCACCCGCGCAGCGTTCGCCAACGGTCATTGGTATGGCTCCGACCCCGGCTGCTATCTCACCGATGAGGAAACTCAGACCGATATTTCCGGACTTTTACTATAATTTTGCACAAGGCTCAGCAAAAAATGTACTTTTTGCTTGCAGCAGATGAAATGATATGGTATTTGTGATTGCGTCATGAAGCGCTTACTCCTTTCTACAATTCTCTTAGCTCTGGCCGGCACGACGTATGCCGACATTCAGGCTCCTCCTGCCTCAGAGTACACCGCCACCCGCAAGCTGGGCCGCGCCATCAGCAACATCCTCTTTGCTGTGGAAGAAATCCCCACCACCATGATCCGCTGGAATGCAGCTGAAGGCAACAACGCAGGTTTCTCCGTTGGTGTTGTGGACGGCATCGGCCGCACGTTCACCCGCATCGGCTACGGTTTCTACGAGCTCGTCACCTTCTGGGCTCCCACCTACAAGTGCACCTACAAGCCCTGCTACGAGGATTCCTGCGGTCGCAGCGGCCTCAAGGAATACAACGTGTGGAGTGGTTTCTCCGAATTCCCCGAGGAACTCGGTTTCCAGAGCAAGTATAACTACTGCCGCTCCTCCAGCAACTAAGCAGGCTGAGCAACCCGTTTAACAAAGAACCCCGGCAGGTGCACCGCCGGGGTTCTTTCTGTTTCAAAAAAACAAACCTAAATCAGGCTCGGCTCAGGATCTGAGTCAATTCCATCTGGAAAGCCTGCAATTCCTCCGGAGTAGGCTGTCCCTCCAGCGAATTCCACGCAAAGCGCCCCATCTGGTCAATCTGCCAGCCGCCCTTCGTTCCGGAAGCAAACTGCACCTTGCCGGAAATAAGGGTTCCGGGCAGCATCAGCTCATCCAGCGTCACCATCGGCTTATTCCCCGCAGCTGCAGGAGCAGGCGCCGGCTCCGGGGCCGGTGTCGTCTCTTCCTTCTTCTCCGGCTCAGGCGCCGCCACCGTGGCAATCTCAATGCCGTGGTCCAGCAGCAGGAAACGCACATCCATATACGTCATGTGCACCCCGCATTCGCTTGCCAGGAGCTTCTGAATCCCGTTCAAATCCACACCCTGTGCTGCCCACTGGCGCACCATTTCAAGCTGCTCTGCTGTTACTGCATTCATACGTACATCATACCCCTGCCCGCCCCGATTTCAAGCAGCAAGCGTGACTTAAATCAAAATACGCCCATTTGTTAGGCATTACTAACCCGCATACACGCGCGCAATAATCGCGCCGGGAGGCGACTTTAGGCTTGCACTTTACAACAGAAAAGTGTTTAATGTCTACGCGTAACTGTGGCCGCAGGTGGCCCCGTATTCCCAGGTTATGAACACGACAAAATTTATACAAGTGCCTGATGTAGCGAGCGCTACGATGGATTATCTGAAGAACGATGCAGATGACCGCGGCGAGCTGGTAACCCTGAACGTAGGCCCCTCTCACCCGGCTACCCACGGCGTACTCCGCCTGAAGCTGGTCATTGACGGTGAGGAGATTGTATCCTGCGACCCGGTCATCGGGTACCTGCACCGCGGCATGGAGAAAATTGCCGAGAACTGCCATTACAACCAGTTCGTGACCTACACGGACCGCATGGACTACCTCGCCCCCATGAGCAACAACATTGCCTACGCCTGTGCAGTGGAAAAACTGCTGGGCTGGGAACTGCCGGAGCGAGGCCAGGCCATCCGCGTGCTCTGCTGCGAGCTTTCCCGCATTTCCTCCTGCTTCCTGGGCACAGGCGTGTACGCCATGGACACCGGCGCCATGACCGCCTTCCTCTATGCCTTCGAGGAAAAAGAACGCGTTCATAACCTCTACGAACAGATTTGCGGTGCCCGCTTCACCTCCAGCTACACCCGTATCGGCGGCATGACCCGCGACCTGCCCAAGGGCATCGAAAAGCAGATTCTCGACTTCTGCGACAGCGCCCTGCGCACCGTGGACGAAATGGAAAAGCTCCTGCTGCACAACAAGATTTTCATCGACCGTCTGGTGGGCGTGGGCGTCATCACCAAGGAAATGGCCCTGCAGAACGGCATGACCGGCAACAACCTGCGCGCCAGCGGCGTGAACCGCGACCTGCGCAAGACCAACCCCTACCTGGGCTACGAGAAGTATGAATTCGACGTACCCGTGGCAGAGGAAGGCGACTGCTACGCCCGCTTCCAGGTACGCATGGAAGAAATCCGCCAGTCCGTACGCATCATCCGCCAGGTGATTGCCACCATGCCCGGCGGCCCCATCTGGGTGCAGCTGGACAAGGGCATCCTGCCCAGAAAGGCCGATGCCATGCAGGGCATCGAAGAACTCATCCGCCAGTTCATGGTAACAACGGAATGCGTGAACGCCCCGGCCGGCCAGGTATACTTTGCCGCAGAAAACCCGAAGGGCGAGCTGGGCTTCTTCCTGGACTCCCAGGGTGGAGGCATCGCCAACCGACTCAAGATGCGCAGCCCCTCCTACTGCACGCTCTCCATCCTGCCCGAGCTGCTGCCCGGCCACCTGGTGAGCGACGTAGGCGCCATCCTCGGCTCCTTCGACTTCGTGCAGGGCGAATGCGACCGCTAAACCGATTCTCTGAAACTCTCTGACAACGAAAGCTATTATCATGTCTGATACCCCCAACGCGATTGATGCCATCACGGCAGCCAAGCCGTCCCCCGGTGAGCAGCATTTCCCGAAGTTCAAGGTAACCCCCGGTCTGGTGAAAGAAGCCCAGGCGCTCGTTGCCCAGTACCCGGAAGGAAAGGAACAGTCCGCCGTGCTGCCCATCATCCACCTGGTGCAGGAAAAGTTCGGCTACATCTGCGCCGACGCCATGCTCTGGATTGCTGAAATGTGCAACAGCACCCCCATCCACGTGGCCGGCATCGTCACCTTCTACCCCGGTATCCACACCATGTGCCCGGGCAAGTACCATTTCCGCGTGTGCCGCACCATCGCCTGCTCCCTTTCCGGCGGCGAGGAGCTCATCCCCTACATCTGCGAGAAGATCGGCGTAAACTACGCCGACATGAGCGATGAAGAACCCATGCTGGTGAGCCCGGACGGCCTGTTCAGCGTGGAGCCGGTGGAATGCCTGGCCAACTGCGGTTTCGGCCCGAACGTCATGCTCAACGATGTGCTCTATTCCCAGGTGACCACTAAGAAGATTGACGAGCTTATCGCCAAATATCAGCCCAAGCAGTAACCCCCATTAGCGAACCATGAGCGAAATCACCTACAAACCCGGCAAGGAACCGCATCCGCGCGAGACACGCCGTATTTTCCGCAACATCGACCGCAAGGGGTATGACCCCTCCATCAAATGCTTCATCAAGGATGGCGGTTACGAAACCCTCAAGAAAGCCATGGAAATGGAACCCGCTGCCGTCACCGAGGAGGTGAAGAAGAGCGGTCTGCGTGGCCGTGGTGGTGCAGGTTTCCCCACCGGCGTGAAGTGGACCTTCATTCCCAAGGGCAACACCAAGCCCGTATACGTGGTCTGCAACTGCGACGAATCTGAACCCGGTACCTTCAAGGACCGCTTCGTGGTGCACCAGGATCCGCACCAGCTCATCGAAGGCATGATTATTGCCTGCTACGCCGTGCAGGCGCACTACGGTGTCATCTACATGCGCGAGGAATTCCCCGAGGCTGCCAAGATTATGCAGAAGGCCCTCAAGGAAGCCGAGGAAGCCGGTTTCCTGGGTGAGAACATCCTCGGCAAGGGCTATGACCTCAAGATTATCCTGCACCGCGGCGCCGGTGCCTACATCTGCGGTGAAGAAACCGGCCTCATCAACTCCATTGAAGGCGTGCGCCCGTATCCGCGCATCAAGCCGCCCTTCTTCCCCGCAGCCATCGGTCTGTATGGCTGCCCCACCATCGTGAACAACGTGGAATCCCTCTGCCAGGTGCGCCAGGTGCTCATGCGCGGTGGCGAAGCCTACGCCGCAGAGGGTGCCCAGCGCTCCCCCGGCACGCGTATCATCGGCGTTTCCGGCGACGTGAAGCGTCCGGGCTACTACGAAATCATCTCCGGTTCCATGACCTTTGGTGAGCTGCTGTACGATGTGTGCGGTGGCCCGAAGCGTGGCCGCAAGTTCAAGGCCATCATCCCCGGTGGTGCATCGGCCAAGGTCATGCGCTGCGACGAGGTGCTCAAAGGCCGCAACAGCGACGGCTCCGTGCGCGCCATGAGCATCTTTGATGTACCGCTGGATCTGGACAGCATTGCCCAGCACGGCTCCATGAGCGGCTCCGGCGGCATCATCGTCATGGACGACAGCCGCAGCATGCCCAAGATGCTCAACAACCTGAACCGCTTCTACGCCTGGGAATCCTGCGGCCAGTGCTCCCCCTGCCGCGAAGGCAACCCCTGGATGCTCAAGCTCTCCACCCGCATCTGCGAAGGCAAGGGCTCCCCTGAGGACGTGGACCTGCTCAAGAGCGTGGCCGACAACATCTGCGGACGCACCGTCTGCGCCTTCGGCGAAGCCTGCTCCTGGCCCACCCAGGCATTTGTCACCAAGTTCCGTGAGGAGTTCCTGGCGCTTACCAAGCCCATCAACGCACTCAAGCCCCACTCTGAAGAATCCAAGGAGGCTCGCAAGTTCCTCACCCGCGAAGACTAACCCCTTTTACTGAATCAAGATGAGTACACCCCCCGCAATTCTGCCGAAAGACGCCGCCGCTGCCGAAGGCAAGGTGAACGTCCAGATTAACGGCAAATGGTACCGCTTCCCCAAGGGAACGCGCATTGCAGACGCCTGCAACTCCGTAGGCGCGCATGTACCCTGCTTCTGCTACCACCCCAAACTTTCCGTTGCCGGTTCCTGCCGCATGTGCCTTGTGGAGCAAGGCATGCCCGCCCGCCTGGCTCCCGGTGCCATCCCGCAGTATGGTGACGACGGCTACCTGCCCATCAGCTGGATGCCCCGCGCCATCATTGCCTGCGCCAACACCGTGGCCGAGAACATGGGCATCCGCACCACCGGCAAGCTCACCGAGGAAGCCCGCCGTGGCGTGCTGGAATTCCTGCTCTCCAACCACCCGCTGGACTGCCCCATCTGCGACCAGGCCGGTGAATGCAAACTGCAGGAATACACCACCGACTACGGCAGCGGCACCCACCGCTTCACCGAGGAAAAGACCAAGAAGGGCAAGAACCTCTCCATCGGCCCGCGCGTGAACCTGGACCAAGAGCGCTGCGTGCTCTGCCGCCGCTGCGTGCGTTTCATGAAGGAGATTGCCGGTCAGGACGTACTCGGCGTCGTCGGCCGCGGCACGCACAATGCCATCGCCTGCTACCCCGGCACCCAGCTGGACAGCAACTACTCCATGAACGTGGTGGACATCTGCCCCGTGGGCGCCATGACCAGTAAGGATTTCCGCTTCAAGATGCGCGTGTGGTTCCTCAAGAGCACACCCACCATCGATGTGAACTGCGGCACCGGCACCAACATCAACATCTGGACCCGCGAGCAGCAGGTATACCGCATCACCCCGCGCCAGAACGATGCCGTGAACAGCTGCTGGATGCCCGATGACCACCGCCTCAACTACAAGTTCATCAACGCCCCCACCCGCATCACCACCCCGCTGGTGAAGACCGATGCCGGGGCTGACCAGCGTCCCTCCACCTGGGATGCCACCCTGAACATGGTTGTTGAACAGCTGCACCGCATGGCTCCGTCCGAAACCGCCCTCATCTGCTCTGCCCGCATGACCAATGAGGAACTCTACATGGTGCGCGCCCTCTCCAAGCAACTCGGCATCACCAAGATGGACATCGTTCCCCGCAAGGGTGAGAACGACGGCCTGCTGGTGAGCGACGACCGCAACCCGAACACCAACGGCGCCAAGCTCATCCTGGGCAAGACCGGCGCCGGCCTGGCCAACATCCGCCGCGGCGTGCGCAACAACACCATCCGCTTCATGATTGTGCTGGGTGAAGACCTCACCGAGGAAGCCGGCTTCACCGCCGAGGATCTCGCCGGTCTTGAATACCTGCTCGTCATCCACCACAGCGAAAACGAAACCACCAAGGCGGCTGACGTGGTGCTGCCCGGCGTGACCTTCGCTGAGAAATACGGCACCATGATCAACGTGGCTGGCCGCATCCAGCGCCTCAACAAGGCCATCGAGCCCATTGGCGATTCCCGCTCCGACTGGGAAATCTGCCGCAACCTCTCTGAGGGTCTGGGCTGCGACTGCGTGCGCGTCATCGCCTGCCCCACCCCCATGTCCGTGCTGGACGAAATGGCCCAGGAATTCGAGCCGCTCAACGGCCTCACCTGGGGCAACATCGGCAACGAAGGCAAGGTCATCATGGAAACCGGCGTGACCATCCCCCTCATCGAACGCGAAAAAGCCAAGAAATAAACCGCTAACACCCCATACCTCAAATGGACGCTATCATCAATTGGTATAACGACCTCATGAGCAACGAAATCTGGTTCTACCTGATTCACACGCTGCTCAAACTGGTTCTCATGTTTGCCGTTATTCTGGCTTTTGTGGTGCTTTCCGTGTGGATTGAGCGCCGCGTGGCCGGCTGGATTCAGGACCGTCCCGGTCCCAACCGCGCGGGTCTGCCCCTGTTCCTGCTGGAACGCTTCGGCAGCAAGGAAAAGCAGCCGCTCAAAAACTGGCTGCACTTCTTCGGCATCCCGGAGACCTGCTGGATTGCCAAGCTCTGCACCTGGCTGCGTCTCGACCGCGAGATTCCCTGCTGGGGTCTCATCCAACCCTGTCTGGACGGCGGCAAGCTCTTCCTGAAGCAGGAGACCACCCCCTCCTATGTGCGCAAGTTCTACTTCATCCTGGCACCCATGCTGGTACTCGGTCCGCCCCTGGTGGCGGCCGCCGTTGTGCCCTTTGCCTCTGAAGTAAACACCTGCTACGGCAACATCTCCATGTGCGTGGCTAACCTGGACATCGGTCCGCTGTGGATTTTCGCCATCTCCGGTCTCTCCGTCTACGGTCTGACCCTGGCCGGCTGGTCCTCCAACTCCAAGTTCCCGTTCCTGGGCGGTCTGCGCGCCACGGCCCAGCTCATTTCCTACGAAGTCTCCATGGGGCTTTCCATCATTCCGCTGCTCATGATGTTCGGCACACTGAACCTGCAGCAGATTGTGCAGTTCCAGGCCGACAACGGCTGGACGCTCCTGCCCCTCTGGGGCGAGGGTCTGGGCTGGCAGCGCTGGGCCATGATGCTCCCGCTGGGTATCAGCTTCATCATCTTCGTAACCTGCGTGTTTGCAGAAGCCAACCGTACACCCTTCGATATGGCCGAGTGTGAAACCGACCTCGTAGCCGGGTACCACGCCGAATACTCCTCCATGAAGTTTGCTTCCTTCTTCATGGGTGAATACGCCGCCATGGTCATCGGTTCTGCTGTGGTGGTCACCCTGTTCCTGGGTGGCTGGTCCATCGGCTTCGGGGCAGATGCCGCCCTGGCAGCCTACAGCGAATGGCTGGCCGTGCTCTGCCAGTTCTGCATGTTTGTCGTGAAACTGCTGGCCTTCATCTTCTTCTTCGTGTGGGTGCGCTGGACACTGCCGCGCTTCCGCTGGGACCAGGTGATGAAACTCGGCTGGCTCTATTTCCTGGAAATCACCGTGGCCAACATCTTCCTGGCCGCCGCCATCATGTATTTCATCAAGTAACCCCTTTAACGTTTACCTACTATGGCTTATATTAAAATCAAACGCCCCAAGTTCAGCCTGCTGGACAAGGTGTACGTGGTCGAGCTCGTAAAGGGGCTTGCCATCACCATGCGCCACCTGGTGCTCTCCCTGCTCGGCAAGAGCCGCGGCAAGAAAGACTTCAGCACCAAGGGTGTCGGTGTCTGCATGCAGTTCCCCGATGAACGCTGGGACTCCCGCCTGCCGGAATACTACCGCGGTGCGCCCACCCTGGTGCGTGGCGAGGACGGCCGCGAGCGCTGCGTCTCCTGCCAGCTCTGCGAATTCATCTGCCCGGCACGCGCCATCACCATCACACCCGGTGAGGTAGACCCCACCAGCAACTGCCAGAAGCAGGAAAAAGCCCCGGCCAAGTTCGAAATCGACATGCTGCGCTGCATCTACTGCGGCATGTGCCAGGAAGCCTGTCCGGAACAGGCCATCTTCCTCTCCAAGGAATACCTCATCACCCTCACCGACCGCAAGCAGGCCATCCGCGACAAGGAGACCCTGTACCGCCTGGGCGGCACGCGCAAGGGTCTCGTCAACAAGTGGAACCAGTACAAATAAAATACCGTTATGTTTGAATCCTCCCTTTGTCAGATTCTGTTCTATGTGCTGGCCGCTGTGGCCGTGCTCTGCGCCATTGGTGTGGTAGCCTACCGCAACCCGGTGAACTCCGCCATGTGCATGGCCATGAGCTTCGCCATGGTAGCTGCCATCTTCTTCGGCATGGGTGCCCAGTTCCTTGGTATCGTGCAACTCATCGTCTATGCAGGTGCCATTCTGGTGCTCTTCCTCTTTGTGGTGATGATGCTCGACATCCACGACGAACGCTCCAGCAGCAACTATGTGCACGCCGCCATGGGCGTTCTCATCGCTGGTTTCTTTGCCGGCCTCGTCATCAACGTCTCGCTGGGACTTCCCGGCGCCACGGATAATCCCTGCCCGGCCAAGACCCTGTGCAGCAGCTTCGGTGAGCTCCTCATCGGCGATGCCCGCACCGTGAGCGAAGCCCCGGCCGCCGCAGCCCGGTACGGTGGTGCCCTGCCCGAGCTGAGCGCAGCCGCTGCAGCACGCCTGGAGAACCCGGCCATTTCTGAGGCTGATGCCGCCAGGGCCACCTCCATCTCCGACGTGAAACTGCTCGGCAAGTGCCTCTACACGCACTACAACATCGCCTTTGTCATCCTCAGCTTCGCCCTGCTCTCGGGCACGGTGGGTGCTGTGGCCCTCGCACGCAAGATCCGCAAAGACTAACCCCCTTTTCCCCACCCATGATTCCGTTAGCACATTACCTGATTCTCTCAGGCATCCTGTTCTCCATCGGTCTGGCCGGGGTGCTCATCCGCAAGAACATCATCGTTGTGTTCATGTGCCTGGAAATGATGCTCACCGCAGCCAACGTGGCGCTGGTGGCATTCTCCCGCGCGCAGGGCACCGCTGGTGTACCTGTGTATGATGCCCAGGTACTTTCCCTGTTCATCACCGGCATTGCCGCGGCAGAAGTAGCCATCGGCCTTGCCCTCATCGTAGCCATGTTCCGTGCGCGGCGCACGGTTGAAAGCACGGCTCTCAACTCACTTAAAGACTAATCGACCACCAGCATGAATATGATTCATAATCTCCCCTGGTTATTCCTGGTGCTGCCCCTGCTGGTAGCCGCCATCGACTGGCTGTGCTTCAGCAAGCACCCGCGACTGGCCGCCACGCTGTCCCTGCTTTCCGCAGCAGGCACATTCGGGCTCTGCGTTGCCTACCTCAACGGTCTGCAGACCGGCACCCCCGGTGTTTACACCTGGATGCCCTGCTCCCTGGAACAGCTCTGCCTGCACCTGGGACTGGTAATGGACCCGCTTGCCATGCGCATGATGCTGGTGGTCACCGGCATTGGTCTGCTGGTGCACTTCTTCTCCATCGGTTACATGAAGGGTGACTCCTCCAACCTGAGCCGCTACTACGCCGGGCTGAGCATCTTCATGTTCAGCATGAGCACCATCGTGCTGGCCGACAACCTGGCCATGACCTTCATCGGCTGGGAAATGGTGGGCTTCTCCTCCTACCTGCTCATCGGCCACTGGTTCGACAAGGCCAGCGCCGCCGATGCCGCCAAGAAAGCCTTCATCACCAACCGCGTGGGCGACTTCGGCTTCCTGCTGGGCATCCTGCTCACCCTGGGCTTCTTCGGCACCATGAACTTTGCCGACATGGCCGGCAAGGCCGCCGGTATCGCCCCGGCCCTGCTCACCGTCACCATCGTGTGCCTCTTCTGCGGCGCTGTGGGTAAATCCGCCCAATTCCCGCTGCACGTGTGGCTGCCCGACGCCATGGAAGGCCCGACCCCGGTATCCGCCCTCATCCACGCCGCCACCATGGTGGCCGCCGGTGTATACATGCTCGTGCGTCTGCAAGTGAGCATGGGCGTTGAAGCCTTCACCGAAACCGCCTGCTGCATCATTGCCAGCGTGGGTGCCATCACCGCTGTCATCGCCGCCATCATGGCCGTGCAGCAGGACGACATCAAGCGCATCCTGGCCTACTCCACCCTCTCCCAGCTGGGCTACATGGTCATGGCCGTGGGTCTGCTGGCCGGTGAAGCCGCCATGTTCCACCTCTACACGCACGCCTGGTTCAAGGCTCTGCTCTTCCTGGGTGCCGGTGCCATCATCGTATGCTGCCACCACGAGCAGGACATCTGGAAGATGGGCGGTCTCCGCAAGCGCATGCCGCTTACCGTGCTCTGCTTCCTCATGGGCACCTGCGCCCTCATCGCCATTCCCGGCTTCTCCGGCTTCTTCTCCAAGGAAGCCATCCTCGATGCCGCACTGGCCAAGAACCCGGTATTCTTCTGGATGGGTGCCGGCGTAGCCGCCCTCACCACCTTCTACATGCTGCGTCTCTGCATCGTGGACTTCCTGGGCAGCGCCCGCGACCACGGCGCCGAGCACGCCAGGGAAGCC
Organism: Akkermansia sp.; assembly: GCA_017379255.1. Taxonomy (GTDB): domain Bacteria; phylum Verrucomicrobiota; class Verrucomicrobiia; order Verrucomicrobiales; family Akkermansiaceae; genus Akkermansia. The sequence goes on from JAFNWZ010000343.1 coordinate 14,234, forward strand.
GGCTTCACCATGGCACTGCCTCTGCTCATCCTGGCAGTCATGGCTATCATCTCCGGCTATGGCTTCATTGCCAATGACCTCGTACCCTTCAACGGCTTCCACGCCCACGGTTTCGAACTCGGCCTGCCCTTCTACGTCAGCATGGGTTCCCTGGCCGTCGGCATCCTGCTGGCAGTAGCCATCTACGGCTTCGGAGGCCGCACCAAGGACCCGCTGGCCGGCAACTGCATCTCCAAGGCACTCCGCAACCGCCTCTACATTGACGCCCTGTACGACAAGGTGCTCATCGGCGGTCTGCAGCAAGGCTTTGCACACCTCATGCAGTTCCTGGATTCCTACATCATCCGCGGCATCATCTGCCAGGGTCTCATGTGGTTCACCGTGCGCCTGGGCTACCTCTTCAGCGCCATCCAGTGCGGCTCCCTGCGTGCCTACACCCTCGTGAGCGGCATCGGCCTGGTCATCCTTATCCTCCTCCTTGCATACCAATTCTAAACGCTTTTCACAATCATGCTAATCTGGCTTATTCTCGTACCCGTGATTGCAGCAGCCTGCATTGGTCTGCTCAAAGCACCGGGCCGTCTCACCGCCATGCTCAGCGCCATCATCTCGCTCATTCTGGGCGTACTGGCCGTGCTGGCACCCGAATGCTGCCGTGAGTGCCTTTCCAGCACCTGCGGCACCCCCCTGCAGCTCACCCTGGCCCTGCCGCTGAGCAAAATCATGGTGCTGCTGAGCATCCTGGTTACCTTTGGTGCCGTAGCAGGCATGAAAGCCCCCAACGCCGATGCCGAGCGCAGCTGGGCCATCTCCGCCCTGCTCATCTCCACCGGTGCCATCGGAGCCTTCATGTCCGACAACATCATCGCCTTCTACGGTTTCCATGAACTGGCCCTCATCCCGACCTTCATCATGATCGGCTGCTACGGCCGCGGCGACCGCCGCCACATCGCCTGGACCGCCACCATCTACCTGGGGCTGGCCTCCATGGTACTGCTGGCCGGTCTGCTGCTGCTCTGCGCAGAAATGCACGCCTGGAGCTTCACCACCCTGGCAGCCTCCGTGCAGGCAGGCATCATGCCCGCCTCCACCTGCACCATCGCAGCCCTGCTCATCGTCGGCTTCGGTGCACTGGTATCCCTGTTCCCGTTCCACACCTGGGCCGCACCGGCCTACGCCAGCGCCCCGGCACCCATCGCCATGCTGCATGCCGGTGTGCTCAAGAAGTTCGGTCTGTATGGTCTGTTCACGCTGGCCATGGTATTCGGCCCGAAGTGCGGCGACCTGTTCGGCAGCTGCAACAACTGGCTGCTTGTGATGCTGCTGGGCAATGTGCTCTGGGTGGGTTACATCACCATCGCCCAGCGCCGTCTGGACGACATGC